>JAISKS010000013.1 GCA_031260825.1 Bifidobacteriaceae bacterium | reverse complement strand
CATAGTCATATATATTTCTAAAATCATCGATTGCTTGTTCTGCCTTTATATATTCATCTGTTGGATTATTTGCCATTTCTAAGTCAGATATATTATTGTAAAGAAACAAATTTGATTTTTGTATTATTCTATCATCAGAAATTTTTAAATTTTCCGGTATTAACAAATAGAATTTTCCATCATTATTTTCTAGATCGTCAATCGACTCACCATTAATTGAAATTACAGGTTGTTTGTTGATAAATTTATTATTTACAATTAATGAATTAGACGGTTTTGCTGATTCCATAGGATTTTCAGGATCTTCTTGATCTCCCAAATTTTCTTTTTGTCTCTCAACAATGAGTAAATTTCCACTTTTATCAATATCTCTAAAATAATTGCCCACATCTTCAGAGGCAGATTTTTGTATTACTTTATAACCTAGATTAAATGAGTAGAAATTATTTATATCATTAAATTTATAAAGTGTATTTATATTTGTTGATAATCTTGAAATATTAACAGTTGTAATAGATAAGAGTGAAAATAATAATATACATAAAATTGTCTGTGATGTAAATGTTGCTATATTAACAACAAAATTTTTCCCTTTTCCTTTTATAGCATTTTGAATTTTTATATTTTTTGATAATAAGATATTAGAAAGCAAAATGCATAGAAATTCAAAAATCAATATAAATAATGTAATAATCAAATAAGTTTTACTGAAAAAATAAACTGAGCTTAAATCATTATAGAAATACTGAAATACAATAAAAAATAATAATCCAAATATTAATATAATTGAACTGTTGGCAAGAATTGGTTTATATATCTTAAAAAATGCTTCCACAGAAGTACACCCAAATAGTTTATATACGTTAATAATTTTAATAGATTTAGAAATTTGGTAAAATAAAGAATAAAAAATTCCGATTAATAAAGCTATTAAAATAAAATATAGTTTATTCATAATAATAGTTTGGCAAAACATAACCAGCGAATCTAAACTGGTAATTTTTGAAAATCTAGCATTTATTCCAGCATCTAACAAAATATCAGAATGAGAAATGGCAGTCGAATAATCGGCAGTCGACCAGTAATTGCCTGATAAGGATTTATATCCTATATCTTTACTGTCAAGTAAATTTATTAAAAATTTAGGAGAAGGTGATTTATAATATTTATTAGATACTGATTTATTATATAAATCAGTATTGCCTATTATACTAAATAAATCAATTGTTGTTCTTTTGTTATCAAATCCTAACTTAGTTAAAAAAAGATTAGAATCAGTTTCGGATGAATAACTATTTAATATTTCAAGAATTTCTTGATTTGAAAGAGAAGGGTCTATTGAATCTATTAAAATTGTAGTTTTACTACCTTTAATAGATTCAATAGTATTAGTTATTTCATAATATACTGAAAATGTACAAATTATAAATACAGCCAAAATGTTAATAAATATAACATTTTTTTGTAGATTAATATTAGGCATAATATTTTTTATTAAAATTTACATTTTTCATTTTATTTCCTATTTCTAGTTTATATCTGTTTTGATTATAACACTAATTATTGAATTAATACAGTAGATTATGTCAAGATGTGTCAAAACATGTCAAAACATGTCAAGATGTGTCAAGATATATTTTATTAAAATTAATCTATTCTATAACCACGACCTGGATAACATCTAATAAATTTGTCTAAATCGGGATTAATTAATTTTAGCTTTTTCTTTATATTGTATAAATGTGTATCAACAGTTCTTGTATTTAAATCGGACTGATATAACAAAGCTCTACAACAAATTTCTTGTTTTGAAATTAGTTCAGATTTATTTTCTAATAATAAATATAATATTTCAAATTCTGATGGAGTCAAATATATACTCGAATTATCATGAGATACATCAGACTCCATTTTATTAAGAATAAGCTGTCCTCTAGACGTGTCGAATATTAATTCATCTTGATTTATTTTTACCATAAATATCCTAATAATATCTTTTATATTAATTATAGTTTAGAAAGATTAGAATGTTTATATCCATAAAGGAAATATATCGCTAATCCAATTATAAGCCAAACTGCAAAACGAATCCAAGTCATTATACTTAAATTTATAGCGAGACCAATACAAATAATTCCACTTATTATAGGTAGAACTGGTGAAAAAGGTACTATAAATCTTTGATCATGATTCGCCAGATCATGAGGTATATTTTTTCGAATAATCGGTACGCCAAAAGATACAATTATGAAAGCAACAAGCGTTCCGATATTAACCATCTCTTCCAAACTCGAAATTTCTATTGTACTAGAGATAAGCAACATAAATATACTGCACATAATTATTATGCGATATGGAGTGTCTTTTTGTCCTGTTACAGCGAACCATTTTGGTAGCAAACCATCTCTACTTATTGCGAAAAATGTTCTACTAAGTGCATAAATTGCAACGAGCACAACAGAAGTTAAACCAATTATAGCTCCGATTTCAATCACTGTACCAGCCCATAAAACTCCGCGAATTTTGAATGCTGTCGCCAAACTTGGTTTCATATCATTATTAGAAATATACGAAGCCCATTCGTCAACAGATACCATTCCTGCTATCACAGATGTAACACCAATATATAAAACAGTGATTATCGCAAGTCCTAAAAACAATCCTTTTGGTACATTAACTTTGGGATTAATAGTTTCTTCAGCTGTACCAGCGACAGATTCAAAACCTAAAAATGCAAATACAACAAGACTGGCAGCCGAAAGAATTCCCATAAAACCAAAAACAGTATGTGACTGTCCTAAAATTAATTGCAATAAACTTTGTGTCAAATCAATTCCTTTTGCGGCGACATCGCTGCCAGTAGGATTTGATAGTCGACTAGCCGGAATAAATGGTACAAAATTAGAAAACTTTATAAACATAGAACCTGCGAAAATTATGAAAATAATTATTCCAACTTTCACAGTAACAAAAATATTATTAACAGTTGTAGTCATTTTTGCACCAAAAAGTACAAATATAGATAATACTGTTAAAAGTATTGCTGGAGCAAAATCAAATGTAATAAGTCCAAAATCTACTGATGTTGTAAAATGCTCATTGCCAGTAATTGTCTGAATAATTCCGCATAAATAATTTCCCCAAACTTTTGAAATTAATGAAGCAGCAAGCAAATATTCTAATAATAAATTCCATCCAACAATCCACGCGATGCATTCCCCCATTGAAATATATGCGTATGTATACGAAGATCCAGTAAGCGGAATTACTGATGCAAACTCGGCATAACATAGGGTTGCAAATCCGCATACTACAGCTGCGATTAGGAAACTTATAATTGTTGAAGGGCCTGCTACAGTGCTGATTGCAGTAGCACCAACAGTGAAAATTCCAGCGCCAACAGAAATACCAACTGCCATTAATGCAAGTGAATATTGATTAAGAGTATTTCGTTTTAGATGATGTTCTTTGTCAGCATTTGCGGCTTTAATTGCAAGAGCTGGGGAAAGTTTTCGCATAATAGATTTTTGTATTTTCACAATTATAATTATAACATAGTTTTATATATTAACTATGTGAATTATTCACTTTCAAGCCAATTCTCTGGTAAATGAAGTTTCGAAAGTGCAGAAGTTTTTCCTCTTGGGTCATCGATAATTTTTGGATCAATTTCTAAATCTCGATCGACGCTATTAAGGATATCAAATACTTCTTGAGATGTTTTAGCTGTTACCATTGACGATCTAAAAGATGACCCAACAGGATAACCTTTAAAATACCAGGATACAAATTTGCGAATATCTTTTATTGCGTGATATTCACCCCAATTAGGATCAGTATGCGGCTCATTAAAACGATTATCGGTTTTATGAAATTCTATTAAATTGGTTAAATGCTCTTTAAAAATATCCGCTACAAATCCGAAATTCGGTTCACCAGAATCATTATTAGAAAATGGATTTTCTGATGCTATCAGCCAAGGACGACCTAAAATTCCTCGTCCAATCGCTACGCCATCGCATCCAGTCTCATCAAACATAAGGTCAATATCAGATCGAGAAAATACATCACCATTGCCATAAACTGGAATATTTATTTCGTTTTTTAGTAGTGAAATCGCATTCCAATCGGCCTTCCCACTATAATGCTGCGCTGTTGTTCTAGCATGAAGTGTTACAAAATCGAAACCATATTTCTCGCAGATTTTTGCCGTTTTCATATAAGTTTTATGATCATCATCAAGACCAATTCGAAACTTTGCAGATAATAAAATTTTACCATTTGTCTGAGCACTAACACGCTCGCATACCTCTTCTAAAATTTTTGTTTTCCAAGGGAGCGCACTTCCTCCGCCCTTTCTAGTTATTTTTGCAGCAGGACACCCAAAGTTTAAATCAAGATGATCTGCAAGATTTTCCGCTACAATTCTGCCAGCGGCGCTCTCAAAATCAGCAGGGTCATTTCCGAAGATTTGCAGTGATCGAAATTTTTCTGATGGATGAAATTGTAGCAGTTTTTCTGATGCAGGAATTCGCATTGATATTGCTGTAGCGTTTACCATTTCGGATACATAAAGCGCACCAGTAGGGTCTATGTTGGGATTGCTGGCAAGAGTTTCATTATCAGTAGGATCTATGTTGGGATCATTGGCAAGTTTTTCAACGTTTGGGGAATATTGTCCCCCAAACTTTTGACAAATAATTCTGTATGGCCAATTTGTAACATCCGCCATTGGAGAAACAACTATGCGAGGTAATTGTAACATATAAAATATATGAAAAATATCTTATTTTGAAGAGGCATAAATTTGGAAAGAAAGCGCAGTAGAATTCACTGTATCTTCTTTAACAAAAAATGTATCTTTTGGTACATTATCATCGCTATCCCAAACTTTTACCCATTTTCTAAAATCAGGAAGTGAGAATTCCATATCTTCATTTCGACCATTAAGTAAAATTAAAACATCATCTTCATCAGGATTTGGCGATGCGAAAAGCATTTGAGTAGCTCGATTATGATAGTCTGACCATTCTTCATTTTTCCAAGGTTTACCATTAGGTCTATACCAAGAAATATCAGGAATATCTGATTCTTCAAAATGTTTTTTGCCAGTTAAGAATTTATCGATATGTAGCGCAGCATAGCGATGACGTAATTTTATAATATATTTTGTAGTTTCAAGAAGCTCTTTTTGCCAATCAGCAAGATCCCAATTAAGCCAAGAAATCTCAGAATCCTGACAATACGCATTATTGTTTCCACCTTGCGTGCGTCCAAATTCATCGCCCGCAACGATCATTGGCATACCTTGAGAAAGTATAAGTGAAGCAAGTAGATTCCTAATTGTACGAGTACGTCTCACCAAAATATCTTGATCTTCAGAAGCTCCCTCAATGCCGTGATTATATGAGGTATTATCATCGCTACCATCATTATTATTCTCGCCATTAGCTTCATTATGTTTCATATTATATTCAGTCAAATCGCGCATAGTGAAACCATCATGAGCAGTAATATAATTTACAGAAGCAGTCGGACGACGAAGAACTTCATTATTGAAAAAGTCAGATGAACCAGTAAAACGAGTTGCCAATTCTTGAAGAGTAGATGTCTCTTCATTAACTAATAATCGTCCCTGATCAGCAAGCCAAAAAGTACGCATTGTATTTCTAAAACGGTCATTCCACTCAGAGAAAGGCTGACCAAACTGTCCAGTCTGCCAACCATAATCGCCGACATCCCAAGGCTCTTCTATAAGTTTTAAATTACCTAAAACTGAATCATTTTTCATCGCAATTAATAATGGATGATCTTTTGTGAAACCATTTAAACCGCGTGCAGTTGTTACACCTAAATCAAAACGGAAACCATCTACGCCGATTTGATTTGCCCAAAATCTAAGACTATCGAGAACCATTCTAATCACCATAGGATTACGAAAATCAAGAGAATTTCCGCAACCAGTATAATCATAAAGTTCGCCTAAATTACCAGCAGGATGACAGTAATATCCCTCATTGTTTAAGCCCCTAAATGAAAGGGAAGGACCATAATTTGATTCTTCACAAGTGTGATTATATACAACATCTATGATGACTTCAATGCCTTCATTATGTAGCAAATTAATCATTCCACGAACTTCATCAAAAACACCTTGGGCTCCAAACTTTTGAGAAAGCTCTGTAGCATATTTTGGATTAGGAGCAAAAAATCCATGAGTTGAATATCCCCAATAATTCTCTTTTCCAGATTGCAATAAATGCGCCTCCGAAATCGAATAATGAATTGGCAAAAGTTCAAGAGATGTGACACCTAATTTTTTCAAATAACTAATAGTTTGTGGGTCTGCAAGCCCAGCGTATGTACCGCGTAAATCCTCTCTAAGCCAAGGAGCATTTTGAGTAAAACCTTTCACATGAGCTTCGTAAATCACAGTTTGATTGTACGGAATAATCGGATGAAAAACTTGCGGATGATTATCGCCCAAACTATCAAGTGCTACAGAAAGTGGCGCAAATCCTAGCGAATCAATATCACTCATTTCAAATGGTTTGATCGGAATCATCGGATTATTATCTTGGCACATATATGCCATATTGGCTGCATCGTAGATATAATCGCCGTAATATCCCTTTGCATAAGGGTCTGCAAGAACTTTATTCGGATTATAAAATGCACCGTTTTCTGGATCCCAATTGCCTGTCACGCGAAAACCGTAAAGTGTACCCGCTTCATATCCTTCAAAAAAACCGTACCAAATTCCCCAATCGCCTTGTTTCAAATTATAATGAGTTTCTTTATATCTAGGTACTTCTACTTCATAAGGAAATTCATTTTCAATCGTGCAATTATCGCCGCCATTTGCCCATTCGCGCTTTACAGTTGTGAAACCGTCTGGCTCGAAAAAGCAAACTTTTACATTTTTACCGCGAGGTATATAGATCGCAATGCTGATACCGCCGTTAACGATTCTCGCCCCAAGCGGAGCTGCATAGCGTCTAGGTACTTGTCTTTTTGACATATATCTCCTATAAAAATTTGATTAGTATTCGGTACATTTCTGATACAAAAACTGTCCAGAAATATTCAGATTAAAGAACTAAACTGGCTTAAGAATTGTAACACCTAGAGGTGGTACGCGTAAGCTTAATGAATAATTTCTTCCATGATATTCGAAATCTTCAGCAGTAATCTCATCAGGATTTACAACATTACTTCCGCCATAATATTCGTTATCAGAGTTGAAAATTTCTTTCCATTTAGTAGTTTCTGAATGTGCTCCGCCAACATTTGGAAGTGCGATTCTATAACCTTCAAATGCTGCATTTGCAAAATTAATTACAACAACTACAGGATTTCCTTGCTCATCTTTACGAACGAAACTTAATACTGAATGTTCACTATCATTAATATCTAACCATTCAAAACCGCGTGAATCATGATCCAATTCATATAGTGATTTTTCAGTTCGATAAATCTGATTTAGATCTTTAAGCATATTCCATACGCCTTTATGATCCCAATCTTCCATAGTGCCCCAGTCGATTGAATTAGCTTCAGTCCACTCTCCCCACTGTCCAAACTCGCATCCCATAAAGATTAAGTTTTTACCAGGATGAGTCCATTGGTAGGAATATAATAGACGGAGATTTGCAAGTTTCTGCCATTTATCTCCAGGCATTTTGTCGATAAGTGAGCCTTTTCCATGTACCACTTCATCATGAGAAAGTGGAAGAATAAAGTTTTCACTAAAAGCGTATACCATAGAAAAAGTGATTTCGCCATGGTGATATGAACGATGAACTGGCTCATGTTTGAAATACTCAAGAGTATCATTCATCCATCCCATATTCCATTTTAGACCGAAGCCAAGGCCGCCAACACTAGTAGGTGCTGTAACACCTTGCCAAGAAGTTGACTCTTCAGCAATCATCATAATTCCAGGATATCGTTTGTAAACTGTAGCAGTTGTTTCTTGTAAGAAATCAATTGCTTCTAAGTTTTCATTTCCACCATATTGATTTGCTTGCCACTGACCATCCTCGCGAGAATAATCTAAATAAAGCATAGACGCAACAGCATCAACGCGAAGTGCATCGATATGGAAATCTTCAAACCAATAGCATGCATTTGCTACTAAGAAATTGCGAACTTCCTTACGACCGAAATTAAAGATTTTTGTTCCCCAATCTGGATGTTCACCGCGAAGAGGATTTGGATCTTCATATAATGGTGTACCATCAAAATTAGCAAGAGCGAACTCATCTTTTGGAAAATGTGCAGGTACCCAGTCGACGATAACGCCAATACCATTATTATGTAAAGTATTCACAAGATGTTTGAACTCATCAGGATTACCAAATCTTGAATTGATAGCAAAATAACCTGTCACTTGATATCCCCAAGAAGGCTCAAAAGGATGCTGTGCTACAGGCATAAATTCAACATGTGTGAAATTCATTT
Source organism: Bifidobacteriaceae bacterium (assembly GCA_031260825.1). Classification (GTDB taxonomy): domain Bacteria; phylum Actinomycetota; class Actinomycetes; order Actinomycetales; family Bifidobacteriaceae; genus JAISKS01. The sequence goes on along the minus strand of JAISKS010000013.1, from coordinate 988 downwards.
CTTTAATATATTCAACTAATTGATCAGCCAATTCATTATAGCTAAGACCTTTTCTCCAAGAACCTAAATGAAGTTCGTATACACTTATTGGTTGAGTATGAGGATTGATTTTCTTTTTAGTATCTTCCCAATTATTATCTGACCAATCAAATTTTGACTCGAAAACTACTGAAGCAGTTTCAGGTGGAATTTGAGCATATTTTGCTACAGGATCGCATTTTTCAAACCATCCACCATTATTATTAAGTATTTCAAATTTATATTGAGCGCCTGTTTCTACGCCAGGTACGAAAAGTTCCCAAACGCCACTTGCACCGAGAGAGCGCATTTGATGTCCCTCGCCATTCCAATAATTAAAATCACCTTTAATTCGAACAGCTTTTGCATTAGGAGCCCAAACTGAAAATGATGTACCTTTTACATCGCCAAGCTCACTATAAAACTCTTTAACATTTGCGCCAAGCACTTTCCAAAGTTCTTCATGACGACCTTCGCCAATTAGATGTTGGTCAAGTTCACCGATCATTGGGCTGAAACGATACGGGTCATCCATTTCAGTTTCATATCCATCATATGTTACTTTTACGCGGTAATCTGGGTAAATTGGATTATTATTTTCATCACGTTTTGAATCAAGAACAACTGTGAAAACACCGTCTTTCTCATGCTCAGCCTCAAACTCGCCGTCTACAGTTCTAATAACAACTTTTTGTGCGAAAGGTTTGAACACGCGAATTGTAGTGTGATCGCGATATTCGTACTCGAAATGCGCTCCCAAAATTCCGTGAGGATTATAATGTACACCCCCTGTTAGAAGTCCAAAGCTATAATCATCAACTGGTATTTTATTGTTTAAGTTAGACATATTTATATTGGTTCAAGACCAGTTTAGTGTCTTGAATCCCTTTCATTTTTTAATATTTTTGTTTCATTTTTTAAATTCATAATACTATTATATCACAAAAAAAACGATTTTTTTCATATTTTT
>JAISKS010000077.1 GCA_031260825.1 Bifidobacteriaceae bacterium | reverse complement strand
ATATTTATTTCATTATTTTTTATTTTTTTAACACATTCAGCAGGAGTTTTAACCCATTCTACATCACTAGATACACCTTCAAACTGATTATATTTTGCTAATGCAAATTCAGACGCAGTGCCCTCACCCGCTACACATATTTTTTGACCATTGGCTTTATTTTTATCAAAAGCATATATTGTTGAATCATTATTTGAATCTGATGACTCTTCGATATCTGTATCTGAATCAGTCGTATCTTCATATGTTGGAGGTTCTGGAATATTATTAGAACCTGTTTCTTCAGCCATTTCTTTTTCAAGCTCTTCTGTATATTTTTTTAATTCTTTTACTTCAGGAGTTTCATCATAATATTTTAGTGCTTTTTCAAGAAGTTCTTTTTCCTCATCAGACATCGCATCTATAGCATCAGCCTGTTTCTCATCAGAAGTTCTAGTATCAATTTGAACTTCAGGCACTTGGGATGCGTATGGCGCTGTGGTAGCTTCATATACAGTACTGTCTAATGTACCATCATTATTTTCTGATCTTATATTTTCATTATATACAATTGAAAAATTATTTTCTTGGCTTATAGAAAACGCTTTAACAGAATGTTTTTGATTGTATAAATTAGCAGCTTGATATGCAGGAACAGATGCTATTTTAATTTCTCCAGAATCAATATCTTCAACTAATTTTTCAATATCATCATATACAACAATTTTATATTTTAATGGCTGAGCATATAAATCATCACCATTAATACCAATATAACTATATGCTCCTTGATCGCGTGTTACACCGATTTTAATAACATCATCAGCATATGTAATTGTTTTTTCTGCTTCAGTGATATTATCTTTTTTTAGTAAACATAAAGCAAGAATGATTGCTAAAATTACTGCAGCAATTATAATAATTAATAATAGTTTTTTCTTATTATCATTTTCTTCAGGTGCAGTAGCGTTTGGATCTACAACGGGTGCTTGTGCAGGTGCTAGAGGGTCTATAGGTGCTAGTGGATCTACAACTGGTGATGTAGTTGCTACATTTTGTACTGGATTAATTCCTTGATTTTCGTTTTCCATTATTACTCCTATAATTATAGATTATTCTGGTAAATATCCGTATTTATCAATTAAATATTGATTAATATCAGTTTGTGATGATTTAGCATTTGGTTTAGTGATTTTATCTGAATCAAAATAATAATAAAAATCATCATCAGGTGCAGTATCGCCAATTAATTTAGATTTATTTTCAATCAAATCATTATAGAATTCTTGTAAAGTATTTTTTGTTTCAACAGGTTTAATATAATGCTGACCTGTAATAACTTCATATTCAAATTCTATATTAATCATATTATATGCGTAAATTAATTCATTGGAATAATTATCAATTTTTTGAGAATAAACTTTTATAAAATCCTGAAATAAAGCCTGGTTAGTATTTAGCCATTCAGTATTTACAATTACTACATCTTCTGGTACAATAATTCCTGTACTTGAAATACCCTGAGCCGAAATATCATCGTTTTGACCAAAATGAGCTCCAAAAATATCTTTTAATAGAGCAAATTTCACTTCACCATTTTCTAATTTTGAAATACATTTTAAAGGACTTTTTATATAATCTACATCAAAATCTTTTCCTAATTTTGTCTTTAATGAATCAAGGACGTATTGTTCCTCTTCACCCTTTCCATTTGAACAAATCTTAGCACCCTGTAAATTCTCAAAATCTAACATATAAGACTTATCGTCTCCAGATTCAGACGGAACTTCTTTACCCATTGAATTATTAAAATACAAAGTATAAGGATTAAGTGATGATAATGTAACAACTTTAAAAGATGGGTCTTTAGCATAATATTTAGCTGCAACAGTAGATGAAACAGAAGCAATATTTATATTTCCTTTAGCTACATCTTTAACAAGTTTTTTTTGGTCAGAATACATTATTAATTTATATTCTAAACCTTTTCTCTCTGGATCATCACCATTTATTCCAGCAAAAGATATTGAGCCCTCATCTCTAGCTAGTCCAATCTCAAGTGCAAATTCAGAATAATCAGGACCAACAAAGGTATCTTTATTTGATAAAAGTACAACAAAAATTATAATTAAAACTACACCAATGGAAATAGCTATATATAATGGGTTTTGTTTAATATTAATGAATATATTCTTTACTGCTTGCATTACTTATCCATCTCTCCCCATATGATAATGGGATTACATTATATTCAGAAACTCTCACAGAGTTATTTGTACCAACTTCTTCAACGATGGCTACATGTCCATAATATGTATTATGTTCAACCATCACAGCTCCGATTTCTGGTACATTATTAACAACAAACCCAGCTCTAGCTGCATTACGAGCCCACTGGCCACCATTTCCTAGCATAGGTGGTACAGGTCTGCCCATAAAATATCTACGATTATAAGCATACCATGTGCAATTTCTCCAAACATATCTATTTCCAGGAGCAACGCCTGTATTTCTGGCTGTAGCAGAAAACTCTTGTGCTGCAACTCTTGCAGTTGGGTGATATTCTGGTACTTCAGGAGCAGCTCTAACAGGTATTACTCTTTCGGAAAAAGGTACATTTAATTCAGGAAGTTTATATAGTGAATTTGAATCAGTTTTAATAGAGTTGTTCGTATCAGCAGAAGCTGCAGCAACATCCTCATTAAAGAAATCAGATTTTAAACTTGTTTTTGAATTATCTTTTTCAGCAAGACTATATGAACCGGCGCCATCAGATAAGTATTTATTCTGAAAGCCAAAACATATTACTAAGGCTATTACATATAAATATAATAGGGTTCTTCTTTTACTCATAAGATATATTATACACGAAATTATCAATAAATTTTGATTTTATATAGTTTAAGTTTCGATTTTAGTTTTGTTTATAAGTGGACATTTTATAATGCTTAATAAATTCTTCAATATCTCCATCAAGAACTTTTTCAACTGCTGGATTTTCATATTTTGTTCGTGTATCCTTGACAAGCTGAAATGGATGCATAATATAATTGCGAATTTGATCGCCCCAAGAGGCAGTAGAAAAATCTCTAAGCTCATTTTTTGCGATTTGCTCATCTTCAATCTTTTTTACTAATAATCTATTCAAAAGCACATTCATAGCAGTTTCACGGTTTTGTATTTGAGAACGCTGATTTTGAGATTGCGCTGTTATTTTCGTTGGTAAATGTGTAATTCTTACAGCAGAATCAGTTGTATTAACACCTTGACCACCAGGTCCACTTGCCCTATATACATCGATTTTCAAATCATTTGGACCGATTGATTCTTTTATTGATTTTATAGTATTTTCATCATCAATTTGCGGTAAAACTTCAACACCAGCAAATGAAGTTTGGCGTTTTGATTGTGAATTAAATGGTGAATATCTAACCAGTCTATGTGTACCATTTTCTGCGCTCAAAAAACCATAAGCATACTCTCCAGTTATTTCAATTGTAGCTGATTTTATGCCAGCTTCAGTACCATATGATGTATCAATGATTTCGACTTTCCAATCCTTTTTTTCTGCAAATCTCAAATACATTCTTAGAAGCATTTCAGTCCAATCCTGCGCGTCCACTCCCCCTGCGCCTGCTTTGAAAAACATAAGAGCATTATTATGATCATATTTTCCATTTAACATTGTAAGCAGTTCAAATTCATCAATAATACTGTCAAGATCATCAAGATTTTTCGTGAATTCTTCTGGATAAAGTTCTTCAATAACTGGCAAATCTTCAAAAAGTGTTTTTAAATTATTTATCTTTTCAAGCTTCTTTTTTAAATTAGAAATATTTTCCGTTACTATTTTTGCGCGACTTTGATCATCCCAAATATTAGGATTAGTTGCTTCAGTTTCATAGAGATCAAGCTTAGTTTGTAGATCGTCTGGGTTTAATGCTTCTAAAATATTATCTATTTTAGTTTTGTAAATATTGTAGTTTTCCATAGATTTTTATATTGAATTGAGGAATTTGACAAATTGTAGCTCTATATTTAAAGGCTGATTAATACCAAGAAGTTGGGAATGGATTATAATTAAATTCGTGATTATATCGCCCAATTCTTCCTGTTTCCAATATCTCAAATTAGCCTGGATTTTCTTTAATTGCCATGGTGACATCGCAGGCATTACTCCCAGCTTTTTGGCATAAGATTCATCTTTTAATAATGCAATTTGCATAAAGCGAGTGACTAAAATTGACAGTAGTGGTATCATTTCCACACTTTTAGATTTAATAGATTTGCTAAATAAATCTAATGATTTTTGTTTATTTCTATTAGCAATTTCTTCAACTAAATTAAAAATATCAACTCTCACATTTGCATTAAAAAATGAGTCAATTAATTCTACAGTGATTTCTGGATAAATATCTTTTAATACAGTATTATAAGTATTGATAAAAACTAAGAAATTTTCAAGTTGTTTAATATCATTTCCAACAGCATCAAGGATTACAGATTTTGTATCATAATTTATATTAATTGCTGATGTTGATATTTCCTGATTAATTAATGATGCAAAATCTTTTGCGGATTTTAATTCAGGAATTTTAACTATTA
>JAISKS010000067.1 GCA_031260825.1 Bifidobacteriaceae bacterium | reverse complement strand
CGATGAATTGTCTGAGTTTTTACAAAATGGTGCCGTAGTAGCTGCTAACTGCATTGCTCCTGCATTACTTGCAAAAGCTGGTGCATTTAATAGTGTATCAGATTATCAAATTGTTTGTTATCCTGGAACTGAAAAAAATAATGTAGACGATTCTCATTTTGTGAAATCAAAAAAAGATCAAATTCATATTCATAAAAATATTATCACTGGAAATGGACCAAGTTCATCTGTAAAACTTGCGCATGCGTTAGCTACTAATCTGATTGGTGATTCTAAAATTCCTGATGATGTTATAAAATCGATGGGGTATTAAGCCTTAAAATTTAAAGCTTCACTGGTTAAATATTTCCGCTTCGCTTGTATAATTTTTACGCTTCGCTTATTCAATTTTTACGCTTCGCTGGTAAGGTTTTTTACGCTTCATCGGTTAAACTTCTACGCTTCACCGGTTAAAATTTTCCGCTTCACTTTATTTCCTAAAATAATACACAATATCTTCAAATTCGCTTGCTGTAATTTTAAAACTTAGTACTATAATATTCATATGACTAATAATTCTGTAAAAACTTCTTCGACAAATAATAAAGCTACTGCTATGCCTACGGTTGAATTTCTTGAAGCAATTAAATCTATCAAAAAACTTGCAAATCATAAAACTATAAAAATTAATGAGCTACATCCACCTAAACATTTTGTTGAACTTTCATTTGCAATAAGAGGCGTTGTAAAAGATGATCTTACTACAAATGGAAAACTAATAATTTTATATTCACAAAAATACGATCCAGACTGGAAAGGTAATTTCAGAATTATCGCTGAAGTATGTTCTAAAATTGATTATAACTCATATTCTGCTTCAACTATCAATGAAAAAATCGGCGATATTATCACTGAGAAATTAGAAGAAATTGGTGCTGTAAGATCTGGTGGAAATGTAACATGTCATTTCGAAAAGAAATTTGGCGAAATGCGCGAAGTAAATTGCCCTAATCTTGAAGATGAAGAAGAGAGAGATTTATTGGTGAGAGCTTCTTGGACTCCTGCTGATAATAAAATACTTCCTTCAGCAATTTTATGGTGCGAATTATTAGATACTGTTAGTCAATTAGATGATATATTTATTGATGATGAAAACGTTATAAAATTCACTACATCTATTAAAACTGTATAAAACTTTTAACTATCTATGTACAAAATAGATTCTCGACAAATATTACCAGGTGATATTTTCGTCGCAATTAATGGTGAGAATTCTAATGGAAATGACTATATTGAAGATGCCATAAAACTTGGTGGTACAAAAATAATTTTTGATGACCCAACCAAACTTGCCTATGTAATGTCTACTGGTGTGGCATATGATATGACAGATAATAGCGTAGATAGACTCGGTGAACTTGCGAAAATCCATATTCAAAAACAAAAAGATCTTAATCCCGATCTTAAGGTAATCGGAATAACAGGATCTGTTGGTAAAACTACAATTAAAGATACTCTTGCTAAAATATCGCGAGAATATTTTGGTGATGAAAATGTTGTTGCGGCGAAAAATTCATTTAATAATGATATTGGACTTCCTCTTACAGTGCTTGAATCTACAGAGTCTACAAAAGTACTTATTTTAGAAATGGGCAGTGATCATATGGGGGATATTAAGAAATTAACTGATATTGCTGGTTTGGATGCTGCTGTAATTTCTGAAGTTGCAGGTTCTCATTTGGAAAAATTTGGTTCAATTGAAAATATTGCCAAAGAAAAAGCTAGTATTATAAATGGATTATATGAAGATGGTTTGGTAGTTTTTAATGGTAATAATAAATTGCTTTTAGATGCTATAGCGGTACATAATAATTCCAATAAACATTCTATTAATACAGCGATTAAATTCAAAAATACTACTGCAAAACATCAAGATTTTAATATGACATTAGCTGTAAAAGTTGCAGAATTAGCATTAAATATTCCGAATGATTTTTCTGTAGATTTCTTAAATTCGATTGATCTTAATGGTCTCACTCCGCATAGATTAGAATTTAAGAAATATAATTCTAATGCAACTTTGATTGATGATTCGTATAATGCTAATGAAATTTCAACGCTCGCTGCTCTTGATGTTTTGATGAATCAAAATTCTGAAAATTATTATTTTGTTTTTGGAGATATATTGGAAGCAGGAAGTGAATCTAAAAAGATACATGAATCTATAATAGATTATGCCCTTAAAATAGGGGCTACTCGCGTGTTCACTGTTGGTGATATATTAAATGATGTGTATATATCATTCGCTGATTCAAAAGATGTTACTCATTTTGAAAATAATGAGGCTCTTCAAAATGAACTAAAAAAAGTATTAGATACTACGGAAAAAACTCTAATACTTTTTAAAGCTTCAAATGGTATAAAGCTTTATGAAGTAATTGACGGGCTTAAATAACCCGCCCCAGTATAAATACTAGTTATAAATACTTAAAGCTGTTTCTAAAATCTTTAGTGCAGCAACCTGATCCACAACATTTTTTTGTTTTTTTGAATTCATATGAGTTTTTAGATCAGTGATAGCAGCCGAAGTTGTAAATCTTTCATCGATAAAATAATGTTCCATATCTGAAGAAGCAATTAGAACTTTACAAAAATTTCTAACATTTTGGCAAGATATTCCCTCTTCACCGTCTAAACTAAGTGGAAGTCCAAAGAAAACTCGTGTAATATTTTCCGATTCAAAGATATCTGTAATGGTTGTCACAATTTTTGCTGTGTCATCATTATCAAAATTTATTAATTCCTTATCAAATTCGTTAAAATTAACAAATATAGTTTCATAAGGAATCGGAATATTAAGCGTATTATCAGCTATAGCAAGCCCAATTCGCTTTTTACCCATATCTATCGCAATTGATTTACTCATATAATAAGCATACCATATATAAACCCAAATAATAACAATTTGCAATTTTCAGTGTAAAATCTATATATGATAAATTATAGAATCACCTTCGCTGATGGAACTGTGTACAAGATAAATCGCTCTACACTTCTAGGCAAAAACCCTGATGGTTCTGCGTATCTTAACACTGATATTATTAAAATAAAAGATACTACTAAGTCAATTTCAAAAAATCATTTGCATATCACTTTCGATAAAGAAGGCAATCCGATGGTTCGCGATCTTGGCTCTACAAATGGTTCTTATATTGGCTCTGCAAATAATCACATTAAAATCCCAACTACTTATGCAGAATTAGTTCCAATTAATAAAACTGTTTATATGGGAAATTTTGCTTTCGTGATTTCTATTGACAAAGACTCTCTAGTTGATTCTGATAATAGCGCAGACGCTGCCGGTATGTTTAGATCGGATAATATTTTAGACCAACATCCTATCGTCACGAAAATTCCAGATAGAAAAGAATTTGCAGAAAAACTTAAGAAAGCATATAGCGAACCTGTTGTTACAAAATCTGTTAAAAAAGATAATGCATTGGATATTAAAGTTCCAGTTTCTGGTACTATTTCTGGTGCTGCAGCTGGTACTATTACTGCTTCCGCTGCTGAAGCTGCTGCTCTTGCCGCTGTTGGTACTGCAACTAGCAAAACTGTACCTGTTAAAAAAGCTACAAAACCTGCTAAAAAAGTTTCTATTCCAAAGACAGCGCCAGCACAAGCAACTCCAACAGAAACAACTTCATCACAAACACCTTCAGTACAAAAAACTTCTAAGCCAACTAATGATAAGCAAAATTCTACTGGCGAATATCACACATCGCCAATTACTATTTCAAATAAACTCGCAACTGAATCTGAAATTAAGAGTTTTGGTTTTGATGATTATTTCAAAAAACAACCTACAAAATCACAAGAAGAAAATTTACAAGAGGATTCGATTTTTACAACACTTACTAATAATGAAAAAGTTGAAGCTCAGCTTCCTGCTGCATTTATGGACGACCTAGATTTGATCGCTGAAACTACACATTTTGATGCGATTGAACTAAATCCTGAGTATGAAAAATATCGACGCGAAATAGATGCAATCGAAGAGGTTAAGCCGCTTGCTTTGGAAGTTGATATCGATCAGCTGGCTAATTTGGTTGATGAAAATATCACTGAGACAACTGTGATTCCATCTGTTCATTTAGAGACAACTGAAGATATCGTTATTGGCGATGAGGTTCAAGATAGTATATTTGATTTTGAACTTGATGATGAAGATCCAGAAAATCTAGAAGAATCTGAAAATTATGATGATGATGAATTGACTGACGATTCTGATGATGAACAAGAGTCAGAATATACTTTACAGCAAGCTCTTGATCCAGAAACAGATTTATTAATACTCGCTGATATTGTGAAAGTTGCTCCACATTTAAGAGTTGCTGTAGCAAAAAATCCTTCTACTTATAAGAGTTTATTGAAATGGTTAAAATCTCTTGATGATCCAGAAATTAATCAAGCGATAAAAAATCGTAGACGTTAATATATTTAAAATTCTTAGTGTAATCTAATATTCTTAGAGCAATCTAAAAATGTTTAGTGCATAAAATAATCACTAATTAACATATCGCTCCCATCACCACGATTACTAAAAAATTCATTAGTATTATTAGGATTTTTTGCTGCATACATATCCGAAGCAGCTGCGTCTGCATATTTCCCAGCATTATGAGCCTGACCTGCTGTCAGCGGATTGGCATCAGCATATTTGCGGCGATCATCAGTATCACCAAAATAATTAAATCCTCCGGGAACACCATATTTTCCATTATCAATTTTTATAGTTTCCCAATTATTTGCAATAGGATTTTTAGTCAAGTCTAATTTTGGTACAATATCATCATCAAACTCAAATGCTATAACATTTGTTGATTTAGGAATTCCAGAAAATATTCCAATTGGTGAACCTACTGTAACGACTTGTGATATATTAAAATCGTTTTGATATTTTTGACTAAAAGCTGCAGCAGCAAGTCCACCTTGCGAAAATCCACCAATCATTATGGGAATATCTTTACCGTCAACCATTCCTAATTTTGCAAATTCTTTTTCAATCGCTAGTTTTGCATTTTCTAAAATTGGCGCATTATCTACCATTAATCCGCCATCTTGTTGCCAACTATTTGGTGTTTCAAAACCGTGAGTTGGTGGCATAATCACTGTCATACTTATCACATTTCCATACTCATCAGTTTTTGAAATTATCCGCATTGCCATTTCATCATCGCCACCAATTCGATTTACTAATTCGAAATTGTATATTAATTCTTCTAAATTATGTGGAGTCAAATATTTATCTTTTATCTCAGGACGCACTTCTCTAGAATGTTTTTTTATCCTTAATAATTTTTCTGATTCAGTTGTAAATGATTCACCTAAATAGCATTTTACACTTAATCCTAAAGCTGATGATAATATCAAAGCATTATTTATTATAGTCTGATATTGTTCATCTTTTAAATCAGTAAAAATATCAATATATGATAAACCGTTTTTATTAAGTCCATTATTCAAATCTTGCAAATATGCACTAGTAACAAATCCTGCAGCTCCGCGACCCGTGAGCAATAAATTACTATTTATAAATTTGGTACTATCCCTAAATAAATCAGCCGCATTTGCTAGCCGTCCATCCGCATCTTCATACATTGTGATTAAATATTTGCAAAAGTCAATTATTTTATTTAATAAATTTTGAGTAATATTAATTTTTGTTTTTATAAATTTTAATTTCAAACTTAGCTTCATATAATAAGTTGGTGAGATGTCTTTTATCTGCGAGTATTCATTTTCAGACATAAGTGATGTAATTTTGGTTTTACAATGCATTAATAAATTCGACATATCTTGACATTTAGAAATTAAATAATTAAACTCATTATAATCAATTTGCATATCGCTCTCCCTTAAAAATATCTAAACTAAAATTTAGGCGCTAAAATATCAAAGTCATTTTTAGCTTTTTGTTCAAACTTTTTTATACTCACCGTTACTTCATCTAAATTTTCGCATACTTCTTTTAAAGATGAGATTCCTAAATTAAAACTTTTTCTAAGTACTTTTTCAAACATAATTTCAATATCATCATAAGACGATTCACTACATCTAAAGTTTTTTAGAATTTTACATTTATTAATAATCTCATCTTTAAGATTCCATAACTCATTATAATAATGATTTAAAATTTCAGTATTCATAAATTAGTTTGATAATGTACTTGCAAGCTGCAAGTCAACTTCTCTAAGGGTTTGCTCTGCTTTATTTAAAAATGCTACAACTTGATCCAAACCTTGAATAGTATTTCTCGCACCTAAAGTAAATTGCTCATAGGCTTCTCCAATAGCTACAGATGATCGATCCGTTACAAAACCTGAAGTAATTAAATTATCCATCCTTGCTTTTAATTTATCAAGATTACTAAAAATCTCGTCTCTACCGGCATTGATCGCTGCCGATGTAGATTGTAATTCCTCATACGAAACATTTATATTTGCCATAATTTCTCCTTTATCTATATTTTTATTAATAATATATCATTTATTTGTTAAGTTAATAATCGAAAATAAAAAAATATTAAAATTGAAAAAAATAATGTTTATAACTTTTTTATTTATGTCGTTTTGCGCAGTATTAAAGCCAAAAATATACATTAACATATGGATAGTTTTTAGTAAATAAAATAACTGCATATCTTAATTAT
>JAISKS010000059.1 GCA_031260825.1 Bifidobacteriaceae bacterium | reverse complement strand
TAAGAATTTTCAGGGGGTATTAGCGATTTTAAAATTATTTCATACCATAGAATTTCTTAAAGAATTCTTCCATACTATCACTATATAGATCTTCATCTTCAGAATCTTCAGGTACAGCCTCTTCAGTTTCTGATGGAGTTGTTTGCTGTGCAACAGGTTTATCTGGAGCTGTTGTAAGTGTAACTTTAACTGTAGATAATTTTCCGTCGCGAACATATTTAATCTCAACTTCAGTATTTGGAGAAAGCGCACGTACATAACCCATAAGAGCATAAGTATCGCTAATAACTTTTCCATTAAATTCAACAATTACATCGCCGACTTTCATACCAGCTTTTCCAGCAGCAGAATCACCTTCAGTTATTGTTGCAACTTTTGCACCAACGCGTTTAATATCGCCAACTTGTGTTTCAGAATTTTCAAGTGATACACCAAGAAGCGCATGTTTTACATTACCATTTTGGATTAATTCATCTTTGATCTTTTTTACATGGTTTGAAGGAATTGCAAAACCAAGTCCGATTGAACCAGTTGAGCCTGAACCATCAGTTTCAATTGCAGAATTAATTCCGATAACTTTACCTTCCCAATTGAAAAGTGGTCCGCCAGAATTTCCTTGATTAATCGATGCGTCAGTTTGAATTGTATTATTAACAACTAGAGATGTACCATCTTCTGTTTGTGTTGTTACAGGTCTATCAAGCGCAGATACAATACCTGTTGTTGCAGTATTTGCAAGGTTATGAGGATTACCGATTGCAAGAACTTGATCGCCAACAACTAAGTCATCTGAATCAGCAAATTCTACGAATGTTAAATCAGCAGGCGTATTAGTAAGTTGAATAATTGCAACATCTGTTGACTCATCCATACCAATTAATTTAGCTTCTAAAATTTGACCTGAACTAAGAGTAACTTCTAATGCTTTTGTAAGATAAACAACATGAGCATTTGTGCAAATTCGTCCTTCTTTATCAATGAAAAAACCTGAACCAGCAACAACTTGTTTATCTGTTCTTTCGTTAGTAATTGACACAACAGCAGGTGAATTATTAGCGGTGATTACAGCCCAATCTGGGTTTGCAGAATCTAATCCGCGGTTTGCTAAAATCTCTCCAGCGCTTGTAGTTTTTCCTACTTTACTAAGTCCAGTGACATTTGCATCAAGGTTTACAAAACCAAAATGTGCAGCAATCATTAGTATTAATGAGAATGCTAAAATTGAAGCAATAGTAGAAATTCCTGCAACTTTTAATACGTTTTTATCGCTAAGTGCAACAGTAGGATCTTTAGGTTTTGCGTATTGATCAACTGGCACAGCAGGTGTATTTGCTTGGCTGTTTAATGTAGCGGTTGATGTGCCGTTTGTTTGAGTGCTAGTTGTAGCATTAGCTTGGACTCCATTTTGTACCATATTAATAGTACTAGATGTAGCCTTATAAGCATTACTAGGTGCTGCTCCATTGAATGGAGTTAAATCTTGTTCTTTCGCAATTATTGGGTTAGGATTAAAGTTATTCATAATACTATTATTATACATTATAAACTTAAAGAATCATTAAAAAATCTTAATGGCGGCCTTAAGATTGTAGTGAAAATAATTATTTATAAATACTGTTTATCATATATAATTACATTTATGATACGGTCAAACCTGCTAATTCTAACACTTATAAATTTTTGTGAACGCCTAAGCTATTATGGCACTCGCGCAATATTACTATATTATATGTATTACAGTTTTGCTGACGGCGGACTCGGCATTGATAAATCAAATGCGGTTGTGTATGTATCACTTTACGGAAGCGCCGTTTATCTTTCAACAATTCTTGGCGGATATATTAGCGATAAATATATCGGCAGTTCAAACACATTACTTCTTGGCGGAGTATTTTTGATTATTGGACATTTATTTTTATCACTTCCGTTTGGAGTTTCTTCACTTGCAGTTGGATGTTTATCAATTATATTTGGTACAGGTATGATTCGCCCGTCACTTTCAAATCAAGTTGGAAAACTGTCCACTACCCCTCAGCAATCCAACCAATTCTTCACTATTTTTATCATGGGAAGTTCATTTGGTGGAATTTTAGCTACAACTATTATCAACAATATTGGGCAAAATCTTGGGTTCCGATATGGCTTTTTGATTAGTGCGAGCGGTATGCTTATCGGCGTTATTATATATGTGATTTATAATCTTAAGAATAAAAGACATGCACTAGAAATTGCAAAACTCAGCGGGGTTAATGCAGTGGCTCCACTTTTTATTTTCATCGCATCATGCTTGGGTGCGTTCATTTATTTTGTACCACTAATTTATATTAAGTCTATTTTTACAGTGGTTGTTGTTTGCGTAATTACTGGTAATTTTATTTTTATATATAAATCATCTAATACAAAAGATTATGAGCGAGATATTTTCAAACGTTTCATATTTGTGTTTTGCATATCAGTATTAATTTGGACTGTTAGCGAACAGGTATCCACTGTAATTGCGATATTTTCTGATGATTTTATTAATCGAAATATTGGCAATTTTGAATTATCTGGTACAACTTTTGAAGCGATTCTGCCAGTATTTTCGCTACTATTTTCTCCTATATATTTATGGTTATTTGTAAAATTCAAAAAAGTATCTGGAGAAACTAAAATGATCTTAGGACTAGCATTTATGGCTCTTTCGATGGTTTATCTAGGAATTATTTTATACTTATTTAATGGTCAAACCGGATTAAGTCCAATAATAGTGATAATATATTTCTTTATATTAATACAAGGAAAACTAATAAGTCAACCTGTTGAAATGACACTTGCAAAAGGATATGCGCCTGCATATTTCGTAAGTTCCGTATATGCACTTACGGCAACTGCTCGAAGTTTTGCTGGCATAATAAATTCCTGGACAGCCCCACTTTATATTCAAAGTCCTATTATGTATTTCACTATTGATGGCGTCGTTTTATTATGTTTATCAGGGATTCTATTTTTATATTATAAGTATGTAATTTAGAATTATGCTTATTTTAAGCATACTTGTGATATAATTTACTTATGAATTTATTCTTAACAAAATTATTTGATTGGTCGTATTTATTTGTAGTAAAAAAAATTGTATTTAATACACCACCTGACAAAGCTCATGATCAGACATTAAAATTTGCAAAATGGAGTGGTAAAATTGGGTTTTTACAATGGCTTCTTAGAGTATTTACAAAATACGAAAAACCTGAATTAGAAACAAATGTAATGGGTATTGATTTCAAAAATCCAATTGGACTTGGCGCTGGTCTTGATAAAAATGCAGCTATGGGTGAATGCCTTGAAAACTGCGGATTTGGTCATGCAACATTTGGATCAATTACTGGACGTCAATCTATTGGCAATCCAAAACCTTGGTTTCATAGACTTCCAAAATATCAATCAATGATGGTTTGGGTTGGACTTGCAAATAAAGGTGTAGACGAACTTGGACCTCATATTGCAAACTGTAATGACAAATCAAAAACTATGAATGTATGCGCATCAATTGCTCGAACAAATGATAAATTAGCTGCAGATGAAACTGAAGGAATCGCTGATTATGTCAAATCATTTGTTTCTTTAAAAGATAGTGTGAAATTTATTGAAGTCAATATTTCTTGTCCGAATACTTTTAAAGGCGAGCCTTTCACAACACCTAAATCACTAGATAAATTGCTTAGCGAATTAGATAAAGTTGAGCGCTCGATTCCTATTACTTTAAAAATGCCACAAGACAAAACTGATGCTGAATTCAAAGAACTTCTTGATGTAATATTAAAGCATAATGTACAAGGTGTTACAATAGCTAATCTTCGAAAGGATCGCGAAGGTCTAGAAGTTCCTACTGATTGGAACGGAAATTTATCTGGTACGCCAACTCATAAAAGAGCACTTGAATTGGTAACATTAGCATATGAGCATACTCATAATAAAGTTGTATCAGAATCGTCACTTATGATTGACGGTAAAAATGTAACACCTGATAATGGAAAGCTTGCGATTATTGGACTTGGTGGTGTGATGAATTCTGACGATGCTTATGAATTTGTTAAGGCTGGTGCTGACTTAGTTGAGTTTGTGAGCGCGCTTATGTATAAAGGTCCTGCTGTTGTTAGTTTGATAAAACGCGGACTTGTAAAATCATTAAAAGCAGATGGGTTTGCGAATATTAAAGATGCTGTTGGGTCTGGGGTTTCTGGGGTTTCTTCTGGGGCTTCGGGTTCGGAAGACGGCGCTGCTTCTTCTGAGGATTCTGGGGTTTCTAATTAATGACAATCCGTAAAAAACTAAAACGTATTGTCGCAGCTGGTCTAAATTATTTCGGCCTTCGTCCAGGATTCGTAATAATTTTTACATTCGCTGCATTTAGTTTATTATCAGCTTTACTTTTAAATTTGGGATTTTGTTCTGCTACAGGAGAATCAATAGGCTTTACAAAATCGTTTTTTACAGCAATTAGCGCCGCTACAACAACTGGACTTACATTAGTTCCGACATTAGAATCATGGAGTTTTTTCGGAAAACTTATTATTATGTTAACTATTCAAATCGGTGGTCTTGGAATTATTACAATCGGGTCACTTTTATCACTATTATTTTTCCGTGGACTTGGAATGGGAATGTCATTTTCGAACTCTCAAGAACTGGGCGAAAATAATGTAGGTGAAATAAAAAACTTTGTTTTAACTGTTGTATCGACATCATTTATTTTTGAATTAATTACTTTTTTATGTTTACTTCCAACTACAATGCAAGGAAATTCTGAAGATAATTTTCATCAATTTGGAGAAGCATTATTTTTCGCAGTATCTTCATTTAATAATGCAGGTTTTGATATTTCAGGTTCTAATTTTCTTTCTTATAGTGAAAATAATTTCTTTTTAATAGTGATATTCTTCTCAGGTTTTATAGGCGGATTAGGGTATCCTGTGATTTTCAATGTATTACATAAAATTAGTTCTCGTTCCAGATTAGTTCACCTTTCACTTAATACAAAACTAACTTTTATCACTTCAGTATTAGTGACTTTTATCGGTTCTACCTTATTTATAATTTCAGAATGGAACGGAAAACTTGGTGTTAATTTGGGCGATTTGGATGACAAAATTGTCAAACTTTTCACATACTCTTCTATGGCAAGATTCGATGGTTTTGGATTTATTGATGTGAATTTATTATCACCATTCGCAAAACTTTTAACAATAATAAATATGTTCATTGGTGGATCAAATGGTTCAACTGCTGGCGGTGTGAAAGTCACAACTATAGCTGTTTTGGCATTAGCAACTATATCTGTATTATTTGGTAAATCAAAAATTACTATTTGGCATAAAACTATTAATGACAGATTTGTTAAATTATCCGTTACAGTATTCCTCACTTATATTATCTTGATTTTTCTAGGTTTTATGTTACTTAGTGGGATATTAACAAGAGAATTTGATATGACAAGTTTCAAATTGATTTTTGATATTGTATCTGCTCTTTCTAATTGCGGGCTTAGTTCTGGCGCTGTAGGTCTGATGAGCGGCGCGGAA
>JAISKS010000012.1 GCA_031260825.1 Bifidobacteriaceae bacterium | reverse complement strand
TTTAAAAGTTTTTATATTGCCATATATTTTTTATGTAGTGCGAGATAATTAAGACATATCTATAACTTCTGTTTCAAAAAAGTCAGTTAGTTTTTCTTTATTTTCAGCGATTCTTTGCTTCTTTTCTAATGTAGCGTTTATTTTAATATTAAGCGCAATTTCAAATTTCTCTAATTCTAATAAAGTTTCTTTTGTAATATGTCCACTTAATAATTCAGTATTTATATCTAAAATCACTTTGAAATCTTCATAAAAACGAACTCTTTCTTCTAAGTGAATATCATCCATATCATTTCTTTTTTTGCGATATTCAATATAGAACTGCTCAATATCATGGCGTCCAAGACCAATAGTAAAATAAGATAAATCTAGCGCAGGATCGGATATTTGCATATTAGTACATTGTGTGATTCCCTTAATCATATTTAAATCATCAATAACCAATAATTTCGGAAGATTTGGAGTGATAATTGACGGTGTAAAACTGAAAAATTCCTCACTCATTATATAGTTTTCAAAATGATTTTTTACCATTAGAGGAACTTCAAATTGATTAGAATTGCATACTGTTTTTAGGATTTTTGCAAGCTGATTTCTAATATTATGTTTTATATTATCTGGATGAAATTCTTTTGGAATAATATCAATTGGTAAATAATGAAATACAGTATATAAATCAGCAATTCTAAGTACTAATTCAGAACTAACATCATGCAAATTAATTTTATTTCCAAAAGGTTTAGAATAAATTATAATAAATTCATCATTATCTGAAAAGAAATTATCAGTATTAATTTTAGGAAAATAAAACTTAGGAAATTCAATTTTATTTAGCAAATCCATTGATGTATTAGACTTTGCATGTTCACTTCCGTAAGCACTATATCTAGCAGTATTCACATCATCAGTATCATATTTTAAATTATTATATTTTGTAAGGTTGCTAATTATTGAATAAAATAAATAATTTTCACTTTTTCCATTACTATTTTTTGGTACAGCAATAATGTATTCAGTCGCATTTTCATCACAATGTAACATATAATGATCAATATTTGCAGTACTACTAATCGGGGTAATTGTATTAAAATTAATTTCTGGAAGTGCCTTTACTGCGTAAGACAAAATCTTTAATGTTGATATATCAATGCTCATATATAAATTATATTACAATTATGCAAAAAACCGAAAAATTAGCCCGTTATTATTTATGCTATAATAGATTATAACTTTGAAAGGAGGTCGTATGCAAATCACTGATATGGATCATAATCAAAAAATCGCTGTGCAGTCTTGCGGACTTCCTACTAAAATTATTGCTGGTGCAGGAAGCGGAAAAACTAGAACTGTAATTAATCGAATAATATATGGTGTTACAAATTTTGATTACGAACCTTCTTCAATTTTGGCACTCACATTTACAAAAAAAGCAGCCGATGAAATGCGAGAAAGATTAGCAAAAGAGGGTGTACCTGTAGAAGATTCAAAAAATGAAATTGAAGGTGTTACAGTAGGTACATTTCACTCAGTATGCCTTCAAATATTACAAAAATTTTGGTTTAAACTTTCAAAACATTCATTGCCTCCGCTATTAATTGACAAAACTCAAATTTTAAAAGAAGTAATGAAAGAGTATAAAGAAAATGATGCTTCCATTGAAAAGAATACGGAAAAGAATGAACAAAATTCCTTCGAAATGAAAGATCCTCAAATTCTGAAAATGATAGCTGAACAAATTGGATATTCAAAAATAATGATGCTTAGTCCTGCTGATTATGCAAATAATTTTAATGATTTTTTGTACTCAGAAGATAAGCGCGAAAATACAGTTTTGGCTGTATCAAGTAAAACTATTTTTTCATTATATTCGCCAAATCAATTCGCAGAAATTTTCAAATTATATGAGATAAAAAAAACACAATTGCATTATATTGACTTCGAAGATATTCTCATTTTAGCAGCTCATTTAATAAAAAATTATACTTTAGTATCTGATTATGTATTTAATAAATATGATCATTTCTATACTGATGAATCTCAAGATATTTCTTTAATTCAGGAATATTTATTATATTTATTTACATTAGGAAAAAAGGATGTTTGCGTAGTCGGAGATCCAAATCAAACAATATATACTTTCGCCGGTGCTAATCCAAATTTTTTGCGTGAATTCCCAACAAATTTATCGCTCGATTGTTTGCCTAGTGATTTGTCGAAAGTTAATTTAAATATAAATTATCGTAGCAAACATGAATTAGTCGAATTTGGAAATATCATCATTTGCAATAGTGATTTTGGCGAAGGAATTGACCTTGTATCTAATCGTGAAAGCGGTGCTAATATTTATTTTCAGCGATTTATTAATGACGATGAAGAAGCAGTAGCTGTTATTGATAGAATAAAATATTTATTAAATAATACTGATCTAAATCCAAGCGATATTGCAATTCTTACAAGAGTGAATTTACAACAACCAGTATTTGTAAATGAACTAAAAAAACAAAAAATCAATTATAGATTTATAAAAAAAGGTACAGATATTTCTACTGATGCAACCGATGCAATTAATATAGGTACAATGCATAGCGTAAAAGGACTTGAATTTAAAGCAGTATTTATTCCAGGAATGAGCGAAGGATTTATGCCATATATGCTCAGTGATACTCCAGAATCCATGCGTGAAGAACGAAGACTTTTATATGTAGCCATAACTAGAGCGATGGATTCATTATATATTTCATACGCAACTGGCAAAGGGTCTGCTCAAAAAGGAAATCGCAGATTGACAAGATTTCTAAAATTGATTTGGCCACAAAAAAGTAAGGCTAGTCAATACAGTTTTTACAAAACTCAAAATACAATTTAATTCAATAAATACCTATACTTATGCTATAATTTAATTATGAGCGAAATCAAATTACCTACTCCACCAAAAGGAAAGCATTATATTTTAGTTGATGATGAATTTGTATTTGATGTTGCCACTGATTTGCGTCCAGAACAAAAGGCAGAAGTCCTTATAGAATCGCTTGGTTGGCTTAATAAATTCACAGGAAAAATCGTTGTAATAAAATACGGCGGAAATGCTATGATCAATAATGATTTGAAAAATAATTTCGCTGAGGATATAAAGTATCTAAAAAAAGTTGGCGTAAAGCCAGTGATTGTTCATGGGGGAGGACCTCAAATTTCTGAGATGTTAAATAAACTCGGAATAAAATCAGAATTCAAACATGGTTTACGTGTAACGACAAAAGAATCAATGGACGTCGTTCGAATGGTTCTTACTGGAAAAGTTTCTCGCGAATTAGTTGGGCTAATTAATACAGATAAACCTTATGCTGTTGGAATTAGTGGCGAAGATGCTGGCCTTTTTAAAGCTACAAAAACCACTCACACATCTACTGGTGAAGAGGTTGATTTTGGGTTAGTCGGCGATATTGATTCTGTTGATCCGACTGCTGTTTTGGACTTTTTAGATGCAGGCCGCGTACCTATTATTTCTACTGTAGCACCTGATAAAGACGACCCTACAACTGTCCTTAATATCAATGCAGACCTTGCTGCGTCTGCGCTTGCTGCATCATTAAACGCTACAAAACTTATTGTACTTACTGATGTCGAAGGCATCTATGAAACTTGGGATGAATCAACAAATGGCCCAGATCCTAGTTCACTTATTAAACAAATTAGTGCGACAAAACTTAGAGAATTACTTCCTACAATGTCGAGCGGAATGATCCCGAAAGTTCGTGCTTGTTTAGAGGCAATTGACGGGGGAGTAGAATCTGCGCATATTATTGACGGTCGCAAAAAACACTCACTTTTGAATGAAATTTTCACAACAGAAGGCGTCGGCACAATGATTGTATCAAATGATTCACAAACTGTTTATGGCAGATATACTGCACGAGATTTAGACTAATATGGTACTATTTTTTTCAACCGACGGAGCCTGCAAAGGAAATCCAGGACCTTGGGGATGGGGATGGGTAAACCATGACACTCGTGAAACTGGCGCGGGCGGCGGCGAATATGGTACAAATCAAATCGCTGAATTAACTGCAATCCGAGAGGCACTAAAAAATATCGACTCAACCACTGATATTATAATTGAAACAGATTCTTCATATTCAATAAAATGCCTTACAGAATGGATACTTGGTTGGAAGAAAAATAATTGGAAAAACTCTCAAAAGAAACCTGTAAAAAACGCTGATTTAATACGCGAAATCGATGGTATGATTGCTGGTAGAACAGGTTCTACTTCATTTAAATGGGTAAAAGGTCATGCCGGAAATGAATTTAACGAGATTGCTGATACGCTAGCTTCTGACGCTGCCGAAACTTTTAATTAAATCCAGCTGTCATTCCTGCTCAGCTTGTCATTCCTGCGAAAGCAGGAATCTAACAAAACCAGAAATCCATAAAAATTTGCCGAAACCCATTTTTGGAGTACTTTTTCTGTCGAAACCCCCATTTGGAGTACTTTTTCACTAAAAAATCACCCAAAAACTACTCCGAATGGGGGTCTCGCCAAAAATAAACCAACATTATTCAAATTTTATTAAATATATGCATATTCTAACTTTTTATGTATAATAATTTTATAAAGTATTATTTTTTTGGAGGTCATTATGGCAAATCACGAAAGAGCAGGACAATTAGCATTAACATCAGATTTAATCGACGTAAATAAAGTTTTAGACGCTTATTACGAGCTACAACCTGATGTAAATGACCCAGCTCAAAAAGTCGTTTTCGGTACATCTGGTCACCGCGGAAGTTCTCTAAATTCTGCATTCAACGAAGCTCATATTGTATCTACAACTGCAGCGATTGTTGAGTATCGCGAGCTTGCCGGAATTAATGGCCCTTGCTTCATCGGTTTTGATACACATTTACTCTCACTTCCATCATTCAAATCAGCTGTTGAGGTTCTTGTAGCAGCTGGAATCGAAGTAAAAATCGATTCACATGTAACTATTGACACAATTAACCGTGCATTAAAAGGCAATGATTCTACAAATCTTCCAATTTGGACTCCAACACCTGCAATTAGTCATGCGATTTTACGCGCTAATTCAGATTCAAATGGCGTTCTTAGAGATGACGCTTTCGCAGCTTCTGTAGCAACACCTGCGACAAAACCTGGTCTTGCGGACGGTATCGTAGTAACACCTTCTCATAATCCTCCAACTGACGGCGGTTTCAAATATAACCCAGCTCACGGCGGACCTGCTGATACAGATGCTACATCTTGGGTTGCTGCAAGAGCAAACGAATTGCTTACATCTGAATGGAAAAACGTCAAACGCGTACCATTTGAAGAGGCACTAAACGCTGATAATATTAGCTTATATGATTTCCGCAAAATCTATGTTGACGATCTAGAAAATATCATTGATATGAACGCAATCAGAGAAGCAGGAGTTAAAATTGGCGCGCATCCACTTGGCGGCGCCGCAACAGAATATTGGGGCTTAATCGCTGAACAATATGGCTTAAAAATGGATGTTGTAGATAATTTAGTTGATCCAAGATGGCCAAATATGACACTTGACTGGGATGGAAAAATTCGTATGGATTGCTCAAGCCCTTATTCTATGCAGGGTCTAGTGAATAAATTCTTAGAAGATCCTTCAAAATATGATATAGGTACAGGAAATGATGCTGACTCAGATCGCCACGGAATTGTTGTACCAAATGCATATGCAAAATCAACTGGCGCTGCTGGAATTGACCCAGCCGGCGAGTACGTACCAGGATTAATGAATCCAAATCATTTCTTGGCAGTTTGCATAAATTATCTATGGGGGGGTGCTCGTCCAAATTGGCCTGAAACTGCTGCGATTGGAAAGACACTTGTATCATCTTCACTTATCGATAGATTGGCTGCAGGACTGGGCAAAAAGCTCGTTGAAGTACCTGTTGGTTTCAAATGGTTCGTGCCTGGACTAATAAATGGTTCATTCGGATTTGGCGGCGAAGAATCTGCTGGCGCATCATTTTTACGCTTAAATGGTACTGTTTGGACAACCGATAAAGACGGACTAATTCTTGATTTATTAGCTGCTGAAATTATTGCAAAAACTGGCAAAAATCCTGCTGAACTTCATCGCGAATTAATCACTAAATATGGACAATCATGGTACGCTCGAATCGACGCTCCTGCTTCTCTTGAAGAAAAAGATAAACTTAAAAAACTATCTCCTTCACAGGTTACAGCAGCCGAAATTACAGGCGAAACTATCGATGCAAAACTTACAGAAGCACCTGGAAATAATGAGTCAATTGGCGGATTAAAAGTTGTTACAGAAAACACTTGGTTCGCAGCTCGTCCATCTGGTACCGAAAACGTTTACAAAATCTACGCTGAGAGTTTTGTGTCTGCTGATAATTTAGCTGACGTTCAATCCGAAGCTAGAGATGTTGTGTCTGCTGCGCTAAAATAATCGAATTTTATGAATGAATTAGACTCGCTTTATGGCGAAACTATTTTAACGTACGCGCAAAATCCCTCGGGAAAAGTCGCTGCTAACACGGATGCATATAATGAATTAAAAGCCTGCTCTAATGGTAGTACTAATGGCTGCTCTAGTAGTAAATCTGGTACAAAAACTGGTGGTAAAGGTTCTGATGGTGGTACAAACCCTGCCGATAAAAACGCTACAAACCCTGGCGTATGTTCACATCAATTCAACCCAACATGCGGCGACGAAATCACCTTACGCGCAATAATTAATGATGATATTATTCAGGAAATTGAATGGATAGGGGAGGGGTGTTCAATTTCTCTCGCATCAGCTAGCGTGCTGACTGATTTAATTACTGGTCGAACTACTACCGATGCAATGGACTTAATTAAGTTATTTTTAAGTTTAATGAATTCAAAAGGAGAAGGTGTTGACGCAGAGTCTGAAGAAAAACTTGAAGATGCAGCGATTTTTCAAAGCGTAAGTACTTTTCCAATGCGTATAAAATGTGCGCTAATTTCTTGGATGGCCTTGAAGGATAGTATCTTAAATAATTAAATTAAAACATCAATTTTAGAGCTAAAATGTTGATTTTTGCCAATTTTTTTGGTATAATCTGCCTATGATAGATATTCAAAACAAACCTGATTCAGCTCAAAATTATATTCCAGATATCACAGATTCTGAAACATTAAAAGATGATATATATGACGCACTTTCCACAGTTATAGACCCTGAACTCGGTTTAGATATTGTCAATTTAGGTATGGTGTATAATGTCGAGGTTGACAGTAATAGCTATGCAAAATTAGATGTAACACTTACAACTCCAACATGTCCTTTGACCGATATGATCGAACAACAAATTGGTACCAAATTAACAGGAATTGTCAGCGGATACGAGCTTAAATGGGTTTGGGATCCAGCCTGGACAACTGATATGATAACTCCTGAAGGTAAAGATCAACTTCGAGCTATAGGGATAAATCTTTAAATTATGTCAGAAAATTACCCCAAAGAACAAAAATTAATTGATGACGTATTTGTATCTTTTGATAAAAAATTAAACTTTTATGAAAGCTATTTCGAAGAATATAATCATAAAGATTTTCGAGACCGCGATATTAATCCACAAGATTATATTGACAGAAATATCAAAATAAATACTTATATAGATAAATTTGTAAA
Source organism: Bifidobacteriaceae bacterium (assembly GCA_031260825.1). Classification (GTDB taxonomy): domain Bacteria; phylum Actinomycetota; class Actinomycetes; order Actinomycetales; family Bifidobacteriaceae; genus JAISKS01. The sequence goes on along the minus strand of JAISKS010000012.1, from coordinate 4,497 downwards.
CACACGAAATGCCGAATTTGGACTTATATTTGGAAGATTAAAATATAATGATGGACGCGATGTTCATATAGGCAAAATCTCCCTAAATAACGATGATAATCGCCCAATATTAGTTGACTGGCGAGCTCCAATTGCTGAGGATTTTTATACAGCAACATATTATGATCCAAAAAATTTACAAAGTAGATTTAATATAAAAGTCAAGGATCGCAAAATTGAATTTATTGAAGAAGAAAAATTCACAAGTAGTGATAAAGCCGACGATAAATCCGAAGATAAAGCCGATGACAGCGCAAATAATAATTCAAATAATATTTCATCCGACGGAGCTTTAATGTCAGCCCTAAGCGCTTCAAAAGATGCGTATATGCATGACATTGTATCGACAATTCAAAAAGAACAATACGAAATTATTCGTAGTGATGAAGATTTCTTAATTGTTCAAGGTGGGCCTGGCACTGGCAAAACAGCGATAGTTTTGCATCGATTAGCATATTTATTATATAATAATCGCGAGTTTTATGAGAAATCTGATATATTATTAATCGGACCTTCTAAGCAGTTTCTCAAGTATATATCAGGGGTTCTTCCAGCTCTTGGTGAGAGCAATATGATAAATATCACATTATCAGATATTATTTATAGAAGCGCATATTATAATTTTATATCTGATGATGAGTTTGAAAAAGCGAAACTTTATAATTATAAAAAGATTTTTGGAAATATTGACTGGTATGATTTTATTCAAAAAGCTGTAGTAACATTTGAAAAAAATATAAATAAAAATGTGAAAATTAATCTAGGAATAACTAATGATGATAATGAATTAATTGAATTATTTTTTCCAAAATCTCTTATATATAATACACAAAATTCACTTAAAAATTTTACAGGTACATATCTCGAAAAAAGAGCAAAATATACTGAGAAAATTGTTTTTCATCTTATGAAACAGGTTACTAATCAACATATTGATTTCGATATAATAAAAAAACAGTATAAATATAATTTTAATATCGACCTAAAACTTCTTTATAATACAATAAAATCTAATCCATTAATTAAGACAATAATTAATCATACAATGCCAAAATTAGATGCTTATAATTTTATGTTTAATCTTCTTAATTCAACAGATTATCTTGCAAAAAATGCTACATTTTTGAGTCATAATGATATCGATGATATAAACGAATTAATGGGGGAGTACTCAAAAAATTCTAATAATATTCCACTATTTTTAACCTCACTTTTAAGAAGCTGTCAAAATATAATTGGCGTTACAGATTTGGAATTTAAAAATATTGATACTAAAGAAATGCCTGATGTGGATATCAATGAACAAGCTGTTGAAACTGCTAAAGAACTTCTTAGAAGAAGTGGCTATGGCGAGTATGCTTTTGAAGATTCTGAACTGATTGATCGCTTCCAAAATTATAATAATAAAGTGTATGAAAATTCCAATCCTTATGATAGTAAATATGGTCATATTGTTGTCGATGAAGCTCAAGAATATACACCTCTTGATTGGTTTATTATTAATCATATGTCATTAAATAATTCGTACACAATCGTGGGGGATATCGCTCAAAATAGCTCAAATTCTAACGATTTAGGCTGGTCTGATTTATTAGAACCGATTAAGGATTCAGTCGAAGATTCATACAAAGAATTAACAATAAATTATCGTAATACTTCTCAAATGTGGGATATTGCACTCGATTGTATTAATAAATATAATCTTAAAAACACAACTAAACATACACCAAGAAGTGCCCCTGGAAGTCTTGAATATATCAATTCATTTGATAATATTAATTTAAAAGATCTAACTATAATTGCAGATTTAGATTCAATTAAATCTCTAAAAAATGACCTTAAAAATGATTCGATTGTATATGTTACACCAACCGAGGCAAAGGGTCTTGAATGGAATAATGTGCTTGTATATGAACCTGATAAAATACTAAGTATTTACTCGCCTCATGACCTATTTGTAACACTTACTAGAGCTACAAATAAACTATATATATTTAAACCTCAGTAATCATTACACGTTCGATTTTATGCCCATCGATCTGCGTAACTTTAAATAAAATATTTTTATCATCCGATTTTAATTTCACAAGATCTCCCACTTTTGCAAGTGTTCCAATATCGCTTAAAATAAATCCAGCGACAGTCTCAAACTGACCATCAGGGAATTTAATATCAGTGAGTTCTTCAGCATCTTCAATAGGTAATCCCGCATCAATACTTATACCATTATGTAAATTTTTTATTTCTGAACCTTGGCTAATATCATATTCATCATTAATATCACCGATGATTTCCTCAACCATATCTTCAAGTGTTACAATTCCGTCTGTGCCGCCGTACTCATCTACAACAATAGCCATTTGGAATCCACCATCGCGCATTTTATGTATCGACTTTAAAATTAAATTAGTATTTGGCAAAAGCAAAGCTTCTCTACAAATCGTTTTGATTCTAGTATTTGATCGGACTCCAGGCGCATATAAATCTCGGATATGAATAAACCCGATGATATCATCAAAATCATCGCCGATCACAGGGTAGCGGCTAAATGGTAATTTTTGAATAAGGGCTGTTGCTTCGCTAATTGTGAGAGATGCATCGATAAATTCAACATCACCGCGCGGTGTCATAATTGTACCAACTGTAGTAGATTTGGCAGAAAACACATCATCTAATATCTCTTTTTAGCCCTCAGATAATTCATCAAGACCTGCGATAATTTCTCTAGCTTCCTGGGCATCGATTTCATCACTCGCTTGATCTGGTTTTAATCTTAGAAGCTTTAGCACAGCATTTGTCGATACAGAAAGCACATAAACAACTGGTTTTGAAAATCTAATTAGAAATAAAACAATATGTCCAGTAACTCTTACAACCTGTTCAGTTTTTTGCATTGCAATTCTTTTTGGTACCAATTCTCCCAAAATAAGCGACAAATATGCAACAAAAATTGTCAAAATAATCACAGATAATGTTTCTCCAACTTTTACAGGTACGCCTATTAAACTGAGTTTTTCGGCAGCAATAGGAGCCAATTTTGCTGTACCAAATGAAGCAGAAAACATTCCAGCAAGTGTTACTCCGATTTGGACAGTAGATAAAAATTGATTTGGTTCGCGTACAACTTGAGCAAGTTTTTCTCCATATTCGCTTTCTTTTTCAAGTTTGTCGATTTGTGTGTCACGAAGACTTAATAATCCGAGCTCAGTGCAAGCAAAAACTCCACCGATTATCACGAAAATAATAATAATAAGTAAATTAATAATAAAGGTTAACATATACTGTATATTATACAGTATTTTGGTATAATAGTATTATAAATTGAAAGGACCATAATGGCAACAACTAATGATATTAAAAACGGAACAGTATTAAAACTTGATGGAGTTCTTTGGCAAATCATCGAATTTCAACATGTAAAACCTGGTAAAGGGGGAGCGTTCGTTCGTACAAAAATGAAACATGTTCTTACTGGAAAAGTTGTAGATAAAACATTTAATGCAGGTATTAAAATTGAAACTGCAGATGTAAATCGCGGCGATATGCAATATTTATATCAAGATGGTCCAGATTTCGTATTTATGGATAATGATACTTATGATCAAATGACTATTCCTGGGGCAGTGGTAGGCGATAAAAAAGACTATCTATTAGAAGGCGCTAATGTTGTTGTAGCAACAAATGAAGAACTTCCATTATTTATTGAGCTTCCTGCATCAGTTGTTTTAGAGGTTACAGAGACTGAGCCTGGGCTTCAAGGAGACCGCTCTACAGGTGGAAATAAACCTGCAACAGTTGAGACTGGAGCGCTTATTCAAGTACCATTATTTATCAATATTGGAGACAAAATTAAAGTTGATACTCGCGAAGGAACATACGTTTCACGCGAAAAATAAATAATGAGCACTTCTATTAAGATTCCTGAGCATATTGCTGTCATAATGGACGGCAATGGTCGCTGGGCTACTAATCAGGGAATGGTTAGAACTGAAGGTCATAAAGCTGGTGAAAAGGCTATGATTGACTGTATTTATAGTGCTATAAAACTTGGTGTAAAAAATATATCTTTTTATACTTTTTCTACAGAAAACTGGAATAGAGATCCTTCAGAAGTACGTTTTTTGATGGGTTTTTCGCGCGAAATAATACATAACCGAGTTGATGAATTAAATGCTGCCGGTGTGAAAATTATTTGGAGCGGACGTAAGCCAAAACTTTGGAAATCTGTTTATGATGAGATTAAAATCGCTGAAAAAAAGACTGCAAAAAACACCGTTATAAATGTAGTTTTATGTATAAATTATGGGGGGAGAGCTGAGATTGTCGATACTTGTCAAAAATTAATTGACAGTGGCGATAAAAAAGTAACTGAAAAAAGTTTTTCAAAAGCTCTTTATAATCCTAAAATTCCTGATGTTGATTTAGTTGTTCGAACTTCAGGAGAGCTTAGAATTTCTA
>JAISKS010000074.1 GCA_031260825.1 Bifidobacteriaceae bacterium | reverse complement strand
CCCCCACGCAAATCAGCCCAAGAGCGAACCCCCCCCACGCAAATCAGCCCAAGAGCGAAACCTCTACAAAATATCAAATAAAAACCCCCATGCAAATTATCCTAAAACAAATCACACAGGGGCTTTATTAAAACCGCAATATTAACTAATGCGGATTTAAATTAGTAACTAATTATTTAAGAGTTACAGTTGCGCCAGCACCTTCTAGAGCTGCTTTAGCTGCATCTGCTTCGTCTTTCTTAGCGCCTGCAAGTACTACTTTTGGAGCACCGTCAACTAGATCTTTAGCCTCTTTTAGACCAAGGTTAGTTAGACCGCGAACTTCTTTAATCACAGCGATTTTGTTTGCGCCAGCTTCAGTTAGTTCAACATCGAATGCATCTTTTTCAGCTGCTGCTGCATCGCCGCCTGCTGCTGGAGCTGCTGCTACTGCAACTGCTGCTGGAGCTGCTGCTTCAACATCGAATGTCTCTTCGAATAATTTTACGAACTCTGAAAGTTCGATTAGTGTCATTTCTTTGAATTGTTCAATTAATTCTTCTTGTTTTAGTTTAGCCATTTTATTTTTTCCTTTATATAACTATTTTTATTTTTTCTATTTTTGAGCTTTTAAAGCGTCGATTGTTCTTACCGTCTTCGTAGGAAGCGCTTGGAAAGTTGCAGCAGCCATAGCCATTGTAGCTTTCACATCGCCAGCGAATTTTGCAAGCAAAACTTCGCGACTTTCTAGAGATGCTAATTTCTTAACGCCCTCAGCATCGTAAACAACACCATCATATAATGCACCTTTTACGATAAGTTTTTCGTTTCCTTTTGAGAAATCAGCAAAAACTTTTGCAGCATTGATAGGGTCGTCACCGATGAAACCGATTGCGGTTGCACCTGAAAGATATGAGTCTAGATCTGGTAGACCTGCTTCTTTCGCAGCGATTTTAGCAAGAGTATTTTTTGTTACATTATACTCATTCTCTAAACCTAATTTATTGCGCAAGTCTTTAAGCTCAGCAACAGTTAGGCCTCGATATTCAGTAAAAAACAATGCATTAGATTTTTCAATTTTAGAAAAAATCTCTGCCTTAGTTTCTACATTTTTTTGATTTACCATTTATATCTCCTTTAAAAATATAAGATAAATGGAAGATTGAAAAGTCTCGGAAACGAAAAGAATAGACAGAATTTCTGCCTAATATAAACGCCTACGAAGGATTTACAAACTACCGTCGATCTTTGGTACTTATATTATACCACAAAAAATCTTATGCTGCTCAATTATAACACTAGATTTTCTAGTTCATCAAGTTTTTTAATTCGTCATCCGAAATTTCATCTTTAGATTCAAGCTCAGCTACATCAACTTTCTCAGCAATTAAGTCATCTTCTTTAGAATCTGCTTCACTAATTATCTCAGTGATCTTTTCCGTAACAACAACTACTGGTTGATCCTGTGTTTTTACAGGCTCTGAATCAGTTTCTATGCCAGTAATATTTTTGAACATATTTGTAGCCATAGATTTGATTTTGTCTTTTGCGTCATCATTAACTGGACTGCTGATTGCGTTTGCAAGAACTTCAACATCATCAGGTGTTACAGTATTTGCGTTAACTGATGATTTATCCGAATCATTACCAATGTGAGTATCTTTTAGAGAAATGTCGTCAGAAATAACGAATCCGCGACCACCACAAACTTTACATGATGAAGAATAACTCTCTACAAGTCCCTGTCCTAGGCGTTTTCTAGTAAGTTGCACAAGACCAAGGCTTGTCACTTCTGTCACTTGGTGATTTGTTTGATCACGCTCTAAACATTCGATTAAACGACGAAGTACTGCCTCGCGATTGCTGTCAAGTACCATATCTACAAAGTCGATAATGATGATTCCACCAATATCACGAAGACGAAGTTGACGAACAATTTCCTCAGCAGCTTCAAAGTTATTTTTCGTAATAATTTCTTCTAGACCAAGTTTTTTATCACTAACAAATCTACCAGTATTAACGTCAATTGCTGTTAAAGCTTCAGTTCTATCGATCACGATTGAACCACCACTTGGTAAATATACTTTTCTAGAAAGTGCTTTTGAAAGAGCTCCATCAATATCATAATCTTCGAATTTATCTTTTTCAGTATATGATACTTTTGATGCTAATTCGCCATCAACACCCTCTAAATATTCTTTGATTTCATCAGCTAATGATTTGTCTGAAATATACAAATTTGAATAGCGATTTGAGAATAATTCACGAACTGATTTCACAGCTAAACTAGTTTCAGAAGAAATTAATTCAGGTGGAGTTGCTTTAGAAATTTTCTTTTTTACATCTTCCCATTTTGCTACTAATCTTTCATAATCATCACGAAGTTGTTCAAAAGTTGCCTCAACAGCATTATTTTTTAATACAACACCTTGACCCTCTGGTAAGAATTCATCGACTAATGCGCGAACACGAGTTCTTTGTTGTTTAGTAAATTTCTTAGAAATTCCAACTAATTTTTTATCTGGTACATACGACAAGAAATGACCATCGATATTTATTTGAGAAGTTAGTCTAGCACCTTTTTGTCCGAATGGATCTTTCGTTACTTGCACGATAACATTGTCGCCAACCTTTAATACATCAGTAATTGATTCCTCGCCTTTTTTATTATTAGCTTTGTCATAGTTGACTTCACCGGCATAAAGTACACCATTTCTTTGAGCGCCAATATTGCAAAAAGCAGCTTCCATTGATGGAAGTAAATTCTGAACAACACCAACATAAATATTTCCAACCATAGACACATCAGTCATTCTTGAGATATGATGCTCAGCTAAAATATCATCTTCTAAAATAGCGATTTGTGTAAATATACCATTCTTACGAATTAACATTTCGCGTTTTACATTATCTCTTAAATTAAGAGTTTTTGCATCACTAATAAATCTGTCAACTTTAGTTTGTTTTTTATTATCAGCAATACGTCTTTTTTTAGCTTCTAAACGAGTTGAACCTTCGATTGACTCAGGCTCAGAATTTCCGCCACCGTTATTTCCGTTTCTATTACGTTTTCTAACTTTCACATTATTTGAATCATTAGAATTTGAAGAATCTTCATTTTTGTTTTCTGACTCATTTGAAGAATTAGAATTATCAGATGATTTATTCGAATTATTATTTTTCGAACGTTTTCTAACATTTTTAGACTCGCCATTAGACGAACCATTAGATCCGCCGTTTGAACCGCCATTTGAATCACCTTTAGAATCACCCTTAGATGAACCGTTTGAACCATCATTAGAATTTCCATTAGAATCACCTTTTGAGCCATTGGATGAATCCTTAGATCCGCCTTTTGAGCCGCCTTTAGATCCACCCTTAGATGAACCTTTAGACCCCTTAGAACCCTTATTTTCACTAGAATTCTTAGACTTCTCTTCTTTTACTTTTTTAGCTATTTCTTCAACATTTATGTCATCTGGAATAGCAAAAGGATCGACATTTTTCTTAGCCACTTTTACCTTCTTTCTGCGCAGCGATTAAGCCACATCATCACACTATATATAATATAGTTATTATTATTTATTTACACTGAATGAAAATTTAGAATCTTCTTTCTTCTTTTCATCATATTTTTCAACGCCAATTTCTACAGAATTACCGTCATTTATTTCTCCAAAAATTATTCTCTCACTTATTTCATCTTCAATATATTTATTGATAGCTCTACGAAGAGGACGTGCTCCAAGCATAGGATCATATCCAATTTCAACAATTGTATCAAGAGCTTTATCATCAAATTTTATATTGATATTTCTTTCCTCTAAACGTGCTGATAGTTTTTCAATATACATCTGTGCAATTTGTCTAACCTCGTCTTTTGATAGCTGAGGAAATACAATCACGTCATCGATTCTGTTTAGAAATTCAGGTCTAAAGTTACCATTTAATGCAGTTGTCACTTTAGCTTTCATCTCTAAATAATCACTATCATCTTGTTTATTATTTCCGCTAAATCCTGTAGATTGAGATTTTGTAATATCATTTCCACCAAGATTTGTTGTCATAATAATTATAGTATTTTTGAAGTCAACTACTCGTCCACGACCATCAGTTAATCTACCTTCCTCTAAAATTTGTAGCAAAGTATTAAAGATATCTGGATGTGCTTTTTCGATCTCATCAAACAAAATTATCGAGAAAGGTTTTCTTCTAACTTTTTCAGTTAATTCTCCACCTTGCTCATGCCCAACATATCCTGGAGGTGCACCAAATAATTTTGAAGCTGTATATTTTTCTGCAAACTCACTCATATCAAACTGAATTAATGCCTCTTCGTCATCGAATAAAAATTCAGCTAATGTTTTAGTAAGTTCTGTCTTTCCAACACCAGTTGGACCAGCGAAAATAAATGAACCAGAAGGTCTCTTAGGATCTTTTAGCCCAGCAAATGTACGGCGAATTGCTTGTGATATAGATTTAATCGCAGCATCTTGACCGATAATTCTCTTATGTAAAATTTCTTCCATATTAGATAATCTCGCAGCATCTTCACTTGTAAGTTTGCTTACAGGTATGCCTGTTGATTTTGACAAAATTTCAGCGATATGACTTGATTCAACTTTAGCTGGTTTTTCATTTTTTGCAGTCAAATCTTCTAAGATATTTTCCAAAGAATCTTGCAATTTATTTTTTTCTAAAGCAAGATATTTATACTCTTTTTCTTTTTTACCAAAATTCTCCATATTAAGTTCAACATCTTGAATCTGTTTTTGAACTTCTTTTAATTCATCAGTTGGTACATTATTTATTGTCGAAAGGTACGCACCTGCTTCATCAACTAAATCAATCGCCTTATCTGGCAAATGTCTATCTGTAACATATCTATCGCTAAGCTTTACAGCAAGTTCTAATGAATCTTTTGTATAAAGAACATTATGATATTTTTCATAAGACTCCTTTATTCCCTCAAGAATTCTAAGCGATTCTAATTGACTAGGTTCGTCTACAATAATAGGTTGAAAACGGCGTGTAAGAGCTGCGTCTTTTTCGAAATATTTTTGATATTCATCTAAAGTTGTAGCACCAATTACTCTGATTTCTCCTCGTGCAAGCGCAGGTTTTAAAATATTAGCAGCATCCATACTACCCTCGCCTGAGCCAGCTCCAATAAGGGTATGTATCTCGTCGATGAATAAAATTATTTTTCCATTTTCTTTAATTTCGTCGATTAATTGTTTGATTCGTTGTTCGAACTGTCCGCGAAATACTGTACCAGCAACTACAGAAGTTAAATCTAATGAAAGCACTGTAAAACCAAAAATATTAAGTGGTACATTTCCGCTCGCAATATTACTTGCAAGTCTCTCAACAATTGCAGTTTTTCCAACGCCAGGTTCACCGATTAAAATTGGGTTATTTTTCAATCTGCGGCTAATAATATGTTGTGCTCTTTCAACCTCATTTTCGCGGCCGATCACTGGATCTAGTTCATCTTTAATTGCTAGATTTGTAAGATTTACAGTATAAGATTCAATTGCAGTTTTGCCTTTTTTGCCTGAGTTTCCTTTGATTTTTTGAAACATTGGGAAACCGCCGCCATCTTCGTCATCTCCACCAAAGCCAGGAAAATTATCAAAAAGTCCATCTCCGCCAACAGAATCCTGTTCATCAGCATCGAGAAAATCACTTGGTCGAAGTCCAAAATCTTCTGGGTTAAGTCTATTATTTTTTGACTCTAATTCGAAATAAGCTTTCATAATAGTAGTCGGTGTAATCTTCATATTTTTTAGAAGAGAGATGGCAATACCGTCGCCTTCTTCAGCGATTTGTAGCAGTATATGTTCTGTACCAATAACCTCTTTATGTGTAGGTTTTAACCATTTATCAGCAGCCTTAATTATTTTAATTACGCGAGGTGTTGATGCAACATATTTGCCAGGATCTCCCGAATAATCAGTGCTTCCAAAGCCTGTAAATTCTTGAAGAGCTGATCTAAGAACATCTTCATTTACATCTAAATATTCTAAAACTTTATGTGCAATACCTTCGGTCTCCATATATAGACCGATAATTAAATGTTCAGTACCGCAAAAATTATGCTTAAAATGTCTTGCTTCTTCTTGCGCATAACCTAATGCGTTTCTAGCATGGGAATCAATTTTTTCTGTCATATGTATATTTTACCATAAAAATTAGTTTTTAGCAGAATGCTGAAATGTATGAAAATCTCAAAATTAGTTT
>JAISKS010000019.1 GCA_031260825.1 Bifidobacteriaceae bacterium | reverse complement strand
TTATTATGTTGGCTATACTCGCGCAAAATACGGTCTTATAATCACTGCACATTCATTTAGTAGTGACAAAAATAATACATTTTTTAATGTTCTTGAAGGATCTGGTTTCTTAGATAATTCAGACTATTCTAGTGTCGATTCAACTCTAAATATGATTGCTTATGATGATAAATTTGATAAGAAAATTAAGACATTATATTCGAACCGATTTGACAATATATATAGATCTGAAATATGCAAAAAATCACTTGAAAAATCTACATTTACTGTCAGCAAGCATGAATATTCAATTGATGATATTGATGGAATTGAGTCACAAAAAAATCAACTAGAAAAATACATTAATTCATTAAATGATACAGATTCACCTACTATGGACGCTGCTGCTTTTGGTACGATTATTCATAGTATTTTAGAAAAATCTCGACTTCAATATGATGAAGAATTAATAGAATTAGCCGGTACAGATCTGACGAAAAAAGACCAAGAACTCGCTAAAAAAATCATATCTAATTTGATTATGAATTCGACCACAATAAATGAGGCAATTAAATCTAAAAAGGTTTATCAAGAGCTTTCAATGGGAGCCTCGAGAGAATTCGCTGGTGAAAATGAGACTAGTGAAGATAAAACTACGCAGGCTTATGCTGACTTAGTTTATTTGGGTGATGACGGCTTATGGACTATCGCTGATTATAAAAATGTATCGGTTGCTGATAGTTTGCCTGAATATAAGCAACAACTGCTTATATATAAAGATATTTTTGAGAAAGCTACAGGTGAAAAGGTGTCTAAGATTGTATTAATTTATACTTTTGGAGATAGTTTGGAACTTGTTTGGAATTTTGAATAATATAGGTAATCGCTATAGAATCTCTTTTTTGGCTAGATTTTAGTCTGTCATTCCTGCACTACACAACTGCGAGCTCGCTCGACCAGGAATCTACCAAAAAAGCCGAGTTTATAGCGATTACCTAAAAATCTAGAATTTATATTTTCTTAAAGCGTTTCTCTCAGAAGTAGATTTTCCACCCCAAACGCCGAATTTCAAATCATGAACTAATGCATATTCTAAGCAGTCTGTACTAACTGGGCATTGTGAGCATACAGCTTTAGCGCTAGTTGTTGTACCACCTTTTTCAGGGAAAAAATATGAATTATCAGTTTGTGAACATAAAGAGCGTTTTTTCCAGTAGACATTTTTTTCAATATCATCGCTCATTTTATAAATATCTAGTATTTTAAAATTATCTGAAAATAGATCACTCATTTTTCACCTTTCTTACATGTTTTCTTTACATATATTTTACACTATATTACAAAAAATGTTTTTTAAATTACACGTATGTAATTACATCATTTGTATTATTATATTATAGCAGTATTCATAAGGAATTTTGATATTTCGATACTAAAATTATATCAAAATTCAAGCATTTTTTCAAAAAAACTCATACTATATATTGTGCTTAATTATAAAAATAATACTATATATAGATCGATTTATTTAAGTAAAAGTCCAATCTGGATCAGTTAATATTCTAGCAATAATTAGTCCAAGAGGAATTGAAATTGCAATCACGATCGCATGAATAATAGGCATAAGCATATCAGCAGACCCATTAAAGCCATAATCACCAGCAATTGTACTTGCTTTAAATAGTACCATACCAGGCATCATAACAAGCACAGATGGTACAGAAAGCGCGATTCTAGGCAAATGCGTAAAATGGCCAACAGGACGCACTAATAGCCCAACTAATAGCGCTCCAAAGAATGTTGCGATCTCTGGAGAATTCCCAAGATTGAGTAATTCTAATCTCAAAGCATTTCCAGACATACCGATGAAACCTGCAGTAAGCACCATTTTTATTGGCGAATTGAATGTAATAGAAAATCCCACTACCCCAATATACGAGGCAATTAATTGTAGCATAAATAATGTACCACCTGTAATTGCAACACCAGTAAAATCGCCAGCTGTTGCATTAGAAATATCCGATACAATAATTCCAGGCAAAATAGCTGCTACAATTATGCTGAATGAATGCACGATTCTTGGAATACCAGATGAGATATCGAATCTTGAAATATCCAAAAACCCTGATACAAAGGGGAATCCTGGTACCAAATATAGTAACACCGTAAAATATCCATTATTATACGCCTGAAGCGCATTGTCAGAAAATGGCGAATACAGGATTAGCCCTTTTAGGAATATAAAGTACAGCGATGTAGCGATAAGCGAGCTAAGAGCAACGGCTGCATACATATTAAGATTTTTAGAATTTAATTTATTGAGCGCCAGTTTTCCAAAAAATGAGCCGATAAAAGCTGCAATTATCGTAAGCATTGAACCGCCAGCGATAAACGCAAATGTACTACAATTTAGCCCTGCCCCAATTGCCAAAACCCACTCTGGATATAGTGGTTTTTGATTATCAATCGCATCTAAACGCCAATTTATATCTTTAGTATTAGGAAGAATAGAGCCAGATTGAAGCCCTCTTGCTAATTTATTGCATTGATCTATTTTTAAGGTATCAACTTCAACAGTTCGATTTTCCGTTACAATTGTGCGCGTATCATCGCCACTAACAACTGTTAAAGTGATCTCATTCAGAGTCACAACAGTGTGAATATTTTCAATTCTGAACGCATTTGCAACGCGACCCATGGACTCTTTTACGCGATATCCACCAGCACCAGATTTTAGCGAAATAGCACCGATTTTAGAGATAATTTTGCATATCTCAATCAACTGTTTCGTTGAGTAATTATGGGGTAAATTACGTCTTTTATGGTTTTCTGGTTTAAAGAATTTCTTTACTCCATATTCCAACTCATCAGCATCTTTAGCAACTTTTTTTATAGCAGTTTTAGATGCTTTTTTTATTTCGGATTTGACCATATATTATAATAAAGATTTTATGTCTTCACCAATTTGAGTTGTACCACGAGTTCCTTTAGAATATCTATTTTCTAAATCTTTATTGATCGCAGCATTAATTTTATCAGCAATAATATCTAAACCAAGATGTGAAGCAAGCATTGCAGCTGACGAAATAGCGGCAGTTGGATCTGCTTTATTTTCTCCAGCAATATCAGGAGCACTTCCATGAACTGGTTCAAACATACTAGGATTTTTTCCACTTGCGTCAATATTACCACTAGCAGCAAGGCCAATTCCACCTGATACAGCGCCTGCTAAATCAGTAATAATATCTCCGAATAAATTATCTGTCACGATAACATCGAATTGAGATGGGTTATTTACCATTGCCATTGTTGTAGCATCAACATGTAAATATCCAATTTCGATATCAGGATATTTCAATGCTTCAGCTTCAAAATAACGTTTCCATAAATTTCCTGCATTTACAAGTACATTATGTTTATGAACTAAAGTGATTTTTTTGCGAGGTCTAGATGATGCTAATTTGAATGCATATTCAACAGTTCTTTTTACGCCATAAGCAGTGTTTACGCTAAGTTCACTGGCAATTTCCTCATCTGTATTTGTACGAATTGTACCGCCGTTTCCTGCGTAAGGACCTTCTGTACCTTCTCTTACAACTACGAAATCAAAATCTCCATGAGTTTTTAGAGGAGATGCATCCTCAAATCCTTTAAAGATTTTTGAAGGACGAAGATTAATATAATGATCTAATTCAAATCTTAATTTTAATAAAAGTCCACGCTCTAATACGCCACTAGGTACTGATGGATCGCCCACTGCCCCAAGCAAAATTGCATCATTAAGTTTAATTTTAGCAATTGTATCAGCATTTAAAGTTTCACCAGTTTTATGCCAAGTTTCAGCGCCTAAATTGAAAAACTCATTTGTAAAACTAACTTTTTGATCTTCAGATGCTGATGAATCTTCAGCAACAATAGATGCAGCTTTTTCAAGTATATCTAATGCGATTGGTGTCACTTCTTTTCCGATTCCATCACCTGGAATTACTGCTAATTTTATATTTTTCATTTTATTCCTTTATATTAATTTTTATAATAAATCTACTAATTTTACAGAGTCTTTTTCCCATTGACTAATAGGCAAATCCTCTGATTGAAGCCAAGAAACACTAGGAGCGCTCATGCCAATTCGAACCATATTATAGGCAATTTCTTTTGAAGTTTCAGGGTTTGCAAAAAATGATGCTAATCTTGAAATAATAGGTTCATGACCAACAATTACGACAGTTTTATTCGAACTTAATGAATTTATAGCTTCGATAATTTCATTAGATTCACCCTCATAAAGTAAATGTGTATCGATAATTTCATCTAAATTATAATCCAATTTTGTAGCGATAATTTCAGCAGTTTTAGTAGCACGAATCGCATCAGAACATAAAAAATAATCAATAGGATCAATATTATTTGAACCATCACTAATAATACCAGCTAATTTTGAACCAAGTTCTTCAGCTTTTTCCACACCAATATGAGTGATTTCACGCTCAAAATCAGGTCTAAGTCCAGGATGTTCAGTTTTAGAATGTCTTATTAAAAATAAATTATAACTCATAATAATAGTATACAATATTTTTATTCAAATATCAAAGGCATTAGTCATATTTTTAATAATTTGCTGACTGAAATCAGATATTGACATATTTAAATATGAAGCCATATATAATGCTGTAATAGGAACGTTCGAAGGAGTGTTTATAGTACCTCTAATTGGTTCAGGCGTTAAAAAAGGAGCGTCAGTTTCAGTAAGAATTAATTCTTTTGGAATTCCACATAACGCTTCTCTAAGTTCAGTATTTTTATTATATGTTACAGGTCCTGAGAAACTCATAAACCAACCATTTTCAGCGCAAATCTGAGCGAATGTATTATCAGCAGAAAAACTATGAAAAACAACTCTTTCAGGCGAAATATCGGATAATAAAATATCGATTACATCTTGATGAGCCTCTCTATCATGAATTTGCAGAGTTAAATTAAGTTCTTTTGCAAGTCTAATATGCTCCCTAAAAGAATTTTTTTGTATATCTACTCCAGATGGTCCAGTTCGAAAATAATCAAGTCCTGTCTCACCAATAATTTTTATACGTTTATCATTTTTTGCAATCTCTTCCACTTTTGAAATTGCTTGACCCAAATCATAATCATAATGAATATCTCTAAATTCAGGCGGTTCTAACCCGTCAGGAGCTACTTCTAGTTCGGATTCATTATTTGCATTATTATGCAAAACAGTTTCATTTGGATGAATTGCCACTCCCCCAAAAACCTGGATATTATCAACATTTGAGCAATCATCTAATACATTACTAATGTTTAATATACTTTCTAAATCACATGCATTATGAAATAGATATTTCATATTCGTTTGCTTACAATTTTCAAGAATATCTTCAATGGATATGACGCTACCTGTAATAGATTCTATATCAGATAATATCATATCAAGATGTGTATGAGTATCAATAAAACCAGTTTGATTTGCATCAGAAATTGATTCAAGATTCGGGATTTTTTTAGTATATTTTTCTTCCAAATCAAAATATAATGGAGCAAATCCTGCAGGAAGTTTTTTTGCCATAATATACTAATTAATTATTTTGAAAGAAATATAATTTGAATTTACCGACTTGAAGTAGATCACCATTTGCTAGTTTGAATGAATTTCCCATTTTATTATTAAGGTAAATTCCATTTAAAGAGCCAGTATCTTCGGCAGTATACTGTCCGTCTTCATCGCATTTTATCACAACATGTTTTCTAGAAACAGAATGATCTTCAAGTTGAATATCACATTTAACATCACGTCCAATATATGTAATAGGTGTATTTAATAAATATCTAGGACGAACTGAATTTGAAGAATGTTGAATGAAAATAGCATTATTTTTGGATAATTTTTTTATGACACTTTGTTCTTCAGAGGTGAAAGCAAAATTAATATCTGTATTAAAATCATCGGTTATGATAGGGATTTTTATCATAGTTTTATCATTAATGACTAATGTATCGTCTGAATCTTCCATCATGACCTCCTTTATATATTAATAATATTATACAACAAATTAATTAAATTAACGATATTACAGTGGCTATGCCGATATTACTTTAACCCGCGAGGTAGATGCGCTTTGCTCGCGCATAAGGCAAAAGTTATTATTGTGCTATGTAGATCTTATTATCGTGCTATTCAGATCTTATTATCGTGCTATGCAGATCTTATTATTGTGGCTCAGCTGATATTGCTTTACGTGTTGCACCTACAACAATAGGCTTATGAACACCATCACTAGCAGGAATATAAAGCATAATTGTGTAATAATATTTTACTAAAAATGTAGATGTGTATGCCTCAGTTTTTGTAACTGATTTTTCCTCATCATTAGCAGGCATTGATTGTCTTCCAGCACCAGCTGTTCTTTTCCATGAAGACTCAATAATTCCCATTGTAAGTTTTCCACCATCAATAGTATCAAAACCATAAATATTTTGAGCAGGTACAGTAAATGCTAATTCATCTACACCTTCATTATCAGCAATAGATTTTTTCACATTAGCTTTTGAAGTTTCAACTTCTTTTAACAATGCATCTTCATTAAAAGTAGAAGCATAGCTCGATGCAATTCCATTTTGTAAAACATCAGAATATTGTTTGAAAATATTAGTGATTTCTTTACAATTATCATCACAATTTTCTTGTTTATCAGAGATTACAATTTTAAAACTATTTATACCAGAAGTATCATTTCCAATTCTAGGAAGCTGAGTATCCGGAAAAATTTGTGAAAATGCAATCACTTTATATGGAGATAAAATATTATCTTGTTTAATTAATAAAAATCTTTCACTGGATAAATCTTCAGCAGTATCAGTCACAATTGCATTAACTCTTGGCCAAGATTTATCTGTTGAAATAATTTGATTTTTAATATTTTTTGAGAAATTTAAAAGCTGCGCATTAGCAGGATTTGGTGTAGTAGAAATCGCACTTTGTAATACTGTGTATGCTGATTCAGATGCACGATTTTTTAATAATTCAGGATTTGTT
>JAISKS010000033.1 GCA_031260825.1 Bifidobacteriaceae bacterium | reverse complement strand
TGACGGCGTTACAGTTGGGTGGGCGACGCTACATAATTTCGATTGGCTGATTGAACGCGATGTCCGAATTGGGTCTGAGGTAATTGTAAAACGTGCGAATGAAGTGATTCCGTACTTGGTTGCTGTAACGCATAATCCATCAAACACTGTACCGTTTGAAATTATAAATAATTGTCCATTATGCGGAGCGGTTTTGAATAAGGATACGCTTCTTTGGGCATGTCCGAATTTGGAATGCGAAAGTCGAATTGATAAGGCTTTGATCCAAGCTGTTGGGCGAAATTATCTTAATATTGATTCACTTTCCACCGAAACAATTAATCGTTTAATTGATTCAAATCTTGTGAAAAATATTGCGGATTTATATTCGCTTAGTTTTGAAGATTGGGCGTCGCTAGAACTTGGACGTGATAATATTAAAGGTGAACCGATTTTATTAGGTTCAGTTGTTGCTGCAAAAATTATCAAATCGCTTGAAACCGCAAAAGAAATTCCGCTTTATAAAATTCTTGCATCGCTAAATATTCCAGGACTTGGTACAGGTGTTGCAAAAAATTTGGTACGTCATTTTAAAACGATTGATAATATCTTTGAAGCAGAGATAAGTGATTTTGATTTGGTAGATTTAGTGAGCGATAAGAGATCAGCAGTGATTAAAGAAGCTATTTTGAATAAAAAAGATTTGATATTGAGACTGAAAGAAATTGGATTTATTGCGCTTAATGATAACAATGTTGACGAGCGTTCTTTTGAATATGGTACTGTTTTGGATGGTGAGATCGTTGTGATATCGGGAGAAATTCCTGGATATAATCGCGAGGAAGCAAAAGATTTTATAGAAAGTTTGGGTGCGAAAACTTCGGGGTCAGTGTCTTCGAAGACGACGCTTTTAATAAGTGATCCTGAGTCGACTACTTCGAAAGTGATGAAGGCTAAGGAGCTTGGGGTTAGGATTATTGGGGCTGAGGAGTTTTTGGAGTCGATTGTTGGTGGCTGATTTTTGGATTCCTGCTTTCGCAGGAATGACAGGCTTTCGCGGGAATGACAGGCTGTGCAGGAATGACACAGCAGAGCAGGATGACAATGGTTGTTGGGCTTGAGATCAGAATAGAATTGTTAAAAATGTAAAAGCGCACACCTATTGCGAGTGCGGAGCATGAGCGAATAAAATGGTGTGCAAGATAGGAGGAGCTTGCGACGGGCATTTTTAACAATTACTATTATGATTCAAGCCAGCTAGATTCCCGTTTTCACGGGAATGACAATTTACAACTCCCCCGCAACTGCTGTATGCTTAAAATCTACATTAATACCCAAAACATTTATCGGCGCAGATGCACTGATTTTTAGAGTTCCATCAAACTCGCAATTTATAAGTTGCATATTATTGGACGCAAGCATATCAGTAGCTTGCTTACAAATTCTATCTTGATTTGTTGTTTCTATAGATTTATAAATCGCAGAAATAGCAGTGAGGTCAATTATGTTTTTTATGCGCTGTAATTGACAGATCGATGTACCAAATGCTACAGAAAATCCTAATAAAACAGCGATCATAAAAGTTATGCTCGCTGCTAAAATTGTAACACTACCCTTTTGCGAATGTATACACATAATTATAACTTTCAATAGTATCTAAAAACGCAAATTTAATAGGTTTCTTCACAGTAACTTTTATAATATTATCGGTTTCATAATCAACATTTATTGAGACATTATTTGTTTTTTTGTCAGCAATTTGTTGCAAATTATAAGTGGGATATTCATCCGTTACTCCATCTATAGATTTCAAATTCTCATTAATAAGCGCAGCTCTACTGACATCATTAAGTACATTTTCTAATGTGATTTTTTGAAAAATAACTCCAAAAAAGTTTATTGAAAATACAATTAATCCGATTATGGCAGGAAATATAAAAGCGAACTCAATCGTAGCATTTCCGCGCTCATTTTTCATATTAAATAGTAAAAAATCATTTTTCATAGAAAATAGTACCACGTCATTATTCATTTAATTAGTACCCGCAATTTCTAGCGGTTTCATTACTATGCCTTCAAGCGCGGCTCGCACAGGTTCTGATTTCAAAATTATCACCATAAGTCCTGCAAATCCCGCGGCGGCAATCATCACAATTGCATATTCAACTGTCGCTAAACCATCTTGATTTCTTTTTATATATCTTATTACTTTTCTCATAATACGCTCCTTTTTTAAATTAAGGATAGTATAAATTAAGTTTTTATAATCTGCAAATCGCGCGAGAGAAAATTATTAAAATGAATTTTAAAAATGTAAATAACTTTTTATTTTTTAATTTTACAGTAGTGTTTATAGGGGCAAAACACGTATAATTACATACAGGTAATTTTAATTATCAAGCTTAGATTGTTTATCTTTATCAATCGCTGATTGGATTATTTCTGTCAAATCGCCGTTCATTGCGCGGTCAAGATTTGAGGATTTATAACCTGTTCTATGATCTGCAATTCTGTTTTCAGGGAAATTATATGTTCGAATTCTCTCAGATCTATCCGCAGTACGTACCTGTGAATGACGCATATCAGCTTCCTTAGCAGCCTCTTCTTCATGCTTAAGTGCTAGTAGGCGAGATTTCAAAATCTTCATCGCAGCAGCGCGATTTTGTATTTGAGATTTTTCGTTTTGCATAGATACAGTAGTACCTGTAGGCAAGTGAGTGATACGAACCGCCGAGTCTGTTGTATTAACGCATTGTCCACCAGGACCGCCCGCGCGGAACACATCAATTCGCAAATCTTTTTCTGGAATATCGATTTCTTCTTCCTCAACTTCATATTCAGGAAATACTAAAACGGCTGTCGCAGATGTATGAACACGACCTTGAGATTCTGTCACAGGTACACGTTGAACGCGATGAACTCCGGCTTCATATTTTAGATTTGCCCAAACGCCATCGTCTGGAGATTCAAGATTTTTTGGATTAAAAATGCGAAGTGACAAATCTTTATATCCGCCCAAATCACTTTCTGCGCTGTCTAAAACTTCCATTTTCCAGCCTTTAATATCAGCAAATTTTTGGTACATTCTCATTAAATCACCAGCAAAAAGTGCCGACTCTTCGCCGCCCGCGCCTGCCTTAATTTCCATTATGACATCTAGCACATCGTCTGGATCGCGCGGAATTAATAGTTCACGTAGCTTATCTTCTAAACCAGCGATTTCAATTTCTGTAGTTGCGATTTGATCTTTATATTCAGGCTCGATTTCTGCAAGTTCTTTTGCAACTTCAAGATTATCAACCGCGCTCAAATACTCTTTATATACAAGTACAACTTGTTTTAAAGCAGCGTATTTGCGTCCAAGTTTTTTATATTCATCTTGTTTCGAGATAATTTCAGGGTCGCTTAATTGTTTTTCGATTAAAGCAAACTCTTCAAGATTATCTTGAGCTTTTTGGAATTTGAAATTTTCAGTCATAAGTAGATTGTACCATATTATTAGTAAAAAACTATGAAATATATAATGGTACTATATGTACATTTTTTGGGGGCAATATACCGATTTTGAACA
>JAISKS010000031.1 GCA_031260825.1 Bifidobacteriaceae bacterium | reverse complement strand
TGTTCAAAATCGGTATATTGCCCCTGTTTTTTTCGCGAGTATATGTTTTTTCGACGATAATGTGGTGATTTTAGTGCTTTGTCGTCGAAAAAACATATACTCGCGGGGTTTTAGTGTTTTTTTTTGGTTGAATATTTGGCGAGACCCACGATTTGGTGTAGTTTTTGGACATATTTAGTGTTAAAACTACACCAAAACTGGGGTCTCGAGAAAAAAAGTACCCGAAAAGTGGGTTTCGACAAAATTTAAATTAGAACAGTCCAGCAGGGGGATCAATCTGTATAAAACCTTGTTTTAGATCTACATTAGGTACGAACTGCTCAACAAATGGCAATAGGACTTTTTCTGAATATCCGTCTAGTTTTAATTCTAGAAGGTCTTGACCTGGGCCGTTTATGACAGCAGACACTTTACCAATTAGTGAGCCCGCGCCCTGTAAATCCGTACCAGCACCTGAAGAAACTTTATCTCCAGAATCTGTACCGAATAAATCCGTACCAGCACCTGAAGAAACTTTATCCCCAGAATTTGTACCATATACTTCAAGCCCAATTAAATCAGAGATTTCATAAGAAAAATTATCTTCATCAGTGAGTGAGTCGTCGGAAAAAAGCTCTGTACCAAAAAGTGTTTCAAGCTCTGAGCGTGATTCATATCCTTCAAATACAGGTGAATAGTGTCCGTTTATAACGCGTAAACTTTTTATAATAAATGTCTTTCCTTCAATTGATGAAGAAAATTCAGCGCCAACATAAAAACGATCTTGCGGTGAATTCGTGAATAAAAAAAGTTTTGCCTCGCCTTTAAGCCCATGGGCACCAACGATTTTTGCTACACGATATGACATAAATTAATTACCTAAAAACAATAGCTTTGCAGCACAAAAAGACATAAATTAATCACCCGAAACACGAGCAATAATAATAAACTATTTTTGAATAATTTTGATATAAGGAGCGTGACGTCCGTGTGCAGCAGCGTTAATCACAGTTTGAAGTGATTTCACACCTTTTCCACCGTGACCAATTATGCGACCAGCATCAGCAGCATTAATATAAACATTTACTGTATCGCTACGTGAGCCATCACCTTGACGAGTTGCAACAGAAATATCTTGTGGATAATGCGCAATTCCCTTAACTAAGTGTTCTAATAAACGTTCAATCATAATTTAATCCTTTAATTATTCAGCAGGAGCTTCTTCAGGAGCAGCTTCTTCAGCAGGAGCCTCAGCAGATTCCTCAGATGCAGCCTCTTCAGCAGGAGCTTCAGCAACTTCCTCAGATGATGCAGCCTCTTCAGATGATGCAGCCTCTTCAGCAGGAGCTTCAACAGCCTCAGCCTCTTCAGCAGCTTCTTCTTTAGCGCCTTCTTGCTCAGCTTTTGCAGCATCAGCTACAGCTTTTGCATCAGCAACTTTTAATTGTAAAGCTTCATCAGCAAGTTTTGTTACTTTTTCGCTAGCAAGAGCAGCTTTATCAACAACCTCTTTAACTTTCAAAGTATTTTTTGGAGCAGCACCGTTTTTGCCAATTTGACCAGTGATTTCAAGTAGACGACGAACAGCATCAGATGGTTGTGCACCAACGCCTAACCAATATGCAATGCGATCTTCTTTAAATTCCATAACAGATGGTTGATTGATTGGGTGATATATTCCAACTTCTTCAATCACTTTTCCATCGCGACGTTTACGACCGTCCACGATAACAACACGATAAAATGGTGCTCTTTTCTTTCCAAAGCGTTTTAAACGAATTCTTGTAGCCAATTTAACTCCTAAATTTCATAACTTACTATATAATTATACACTATTTTTTATAGTCTTACATTTTTTTTACAATTCAAATTTCTAATACGAAAGCACATTAGATACTTTGAAATTATAAATACCAGAATTTGCATTTCCTGTTACTGCCGACATAGACAAAAACAAAGGTTTCATTGTATATTTGCCTCTTGCATAAACAGCAGTTTGAGCATTTGTCAATCTATAACGACGAGCCCACCAACCATTTATAACACCTTGGTCTAATGAAGGGTGAACAAGACCTTTTAGAGAATAATAAGTGTTAGCCTGAATTACGTCTGCTGTTCGCTCAATCATATTTGCTCGGTTTTTACCAAGTTGATGTACAGTTATTAGTTGATTATAATCTGTAGCCAACATAGGAGCAGATCCAAGAGGCTCATATGTTCTTGTATTGCGATTGCCCAGAGTATACCAATTAGATGTTCCATCAGCTCTTTTAGCATCTTTTATAAGTGGAACCCTATTATTATATAACATCATAGCTTCCATATCTTTAGATGATTCAGCGATAGCATAAGCCAAATGACATAGTTGATATAATGTTGGTCCAATAATTGGACGAGAATTATATGCTCTTGCAGCCGTTTCAATCTGTGGTACAAAATATGATGCTATATAGTTCATAGCAACACGAGAGTCAAACACATATTTAGCTAATTCGGGAGAAATATAGCTTTTTCTTTTTGGATCATCCTTGCGTGAACCAACTCTTCCAAATAAAATATAATCTAAATCAAATGACACTTTTTGTGTTCCCACATGATTTTCAATCAGCTGTGTACCCGTTTGCGTTGTTACTTCTTGTTCGGCATACGTCACAATATTATTAGATATTGAAATTAAACTGCCGTTTTGAAGTCCTTGAAGTGTTTCACAGTGTCTAAATACATTTATCTCCAAATATGAGCTTGAATTTCTTGATATCGATTTGCAAGCATAATCAAACACCCAGCTGTCAGGAACTATATACGGCTTAGTTTTACGTAAAGCAGTATCAGAAAGTGGGTTTGCAGAGTTTGGAAGTGTAATATAAGTATATTTAAGAGTTCCCCAATATCGGTTTGTACAAGTTATATCAGTAATTGATTTATTATATCTAGATGATACATATTCAAGTAATGCAGAAGAATACTCTCTATCCATTAAGTTATCGCAAATATCAAGATGTGAGAAAACCGAATAATCTTCAAAAAACAGATTTTTTTGAGAGTATGATAAACCATAAAAGAAATCTGATGGAGAATCATTTGTTGTTACTTCAGTATAGGTATAAGGCGTTTTGGTTGTTGTATATGTTGGAACATATTCTGTTCTTGTTATTGTGCGATTTACTCCAGCATATTGAGCTTTACCATTTAATTTTTTAGGAGCACCCTCATCATCAGGAGAATACATAGAAGACCCAAAATTATTATTTATATACGAAGCAACAAGCATATCGTTTAAGTTATCTTCGCTCCAACCATCTTGAAACATAAGACTAAAATACTCATTAAATAGCTTAGCAACTGTTGGCAAGTTAGATGCTTTTATATTCGAATAGTTGCCGACATTTGATGAAATCTCAGCAAGCGAAGTAAGATTTGTGGATGCGTCATCTACAGCTGTTTTTTCTTCACCTGTCTCAGGATTAGTAATTGAAGGGTATACTGGATCATTAAACCAATCAAGTTTTAATTCTGAATCAAAATCACGATTTAAATAATGTTCTCCAGTAAAAATAGTATTGAAATTATTAATCAAATTTATCATATATTGTGGTGTTGATTTATCAGCTGCAATTAAATCTCCTAGATTAAGATCATCTAAGTTTAAATTTCCACTATCTACTGTACCATTAAAGATATCTGCAATTTTTGGAGATGTGATAAAATTACGAACCTTTTGTGCAGATTCATTATACGCAGTTTCTTCAGTTTTTGAAGAATCAGATGAAATAAGAAATGCGCGAGGTTCCGGAGCAGCGCCTGGAGATAATAAATTATCTCTTAAATAATTTTTCATAATTTTTCCTAGCCAATCACTCGCGCCTCCAACATAATCACTTCTATGGACACCGTTCCTGCAAACACATTCAGAGGCTCCTCTCGCTGCAGCAAATGTGCGAGCCGCCGATTCATTCATGTACTCAGATTGTCCATTTTCACCTATATAAAATCTTCCGTTGCCTCCAGCCTTAAAATTAGAATTTATTCTAATAAGACCACTACAAGTATCTCCTTGTGCTGCCCATGCACGACAAGCTGAAGCACTCAAACCTACTTCCTGAGTAGGAATAATACCATCATCACCATCATAATGTTGCCATACATAACCTGTATCTGTGCCTAACATATACTGAGCAGCTGTTGTTGGATTGCTTCCCTGACAGTTAATAGTATTAGAAGCTAGTCTAGCATATCTATTATTACTTTTGATATACGAAGTATACTCATTATAAGAAGTAATAACATACCATCTTCTTTGTTGTGATTTTACCATATCATACGCTAAACATTGAAATGTGCCCGTTGCTAATGTACCAGATGGAGCAACTTGTTGTTGCCACCATACACCATATTCTGATTTTGAATGATTTCCGCCTGGCGAGAAAGCATTCATGGTGTATTTGCCAGTTGCGCCAAATCCTAATGAAACCATAGGAGTTATTACAGATATACGACTTATATTATCATATAATGTTTTCCATGAATCAACATTATCAGAGATACTACTCAAATCAGCCAGAACAGATCTGTTTGTTGGCACAGATCTTCTAATTCTATTTACTTCTTGAAATTGCTCGGATAGCATCATTCTAAAAGGATTATCTGATGCAATTGGATCTGTAGCATATCCTGTATCTGTTTTAGCACCAGAATAATATCCATTATCAACAGTCCAATCATAGAATTCTTTATAATTAGAATAAATAGTATTATAATAAGTTATTGCTTTGTCAGTAAATCCTTTTAATTCATCTAATTTAGTTTTTAATGTGCCCAATAATGTAATTCCTGGGTTCGTAGGAGTTACAAACGCATTTAATGCTGCTTGCCTTGCACTACCAAAAACACTATTAAAAACAAAGTTAATATCATTTTCATCATGAGCATTTCCATTGCCACCAGTGCCTCTGAATTTAGCTAAAGTAGCTACATCTTCTCGTGTATAACCGAGACCTTCATCTTTTACTTTACCAAATTTATCAGTAGCATCTGCTAGAGCTTTGGAAAACGTATATTGTGTTTTTGGATTAATTCCTCCTGATGTAAGACAAACCGCTTCAATACCATTATTAGAGGCACTTGTAGTTGCTCCGCATTGTGAAAATGCATATTCTAAAAATCGTCCTTTTAACCATAAAATAATTGAGTCAGCATTATTACCAGTTAAAATTATTTCTTTAATTGCTGCATCTAAATGAGTAGGTGCATATGTCGTTTTAAAATAATATTTACCATTATTAGTATTTTGTCTAAATGAGTTTCCTCCTAAAGTAAGAGTGTCTTTTGTGGTTGATGTCGCTGAAGTAGTAGTAGCGAATTGTACATTGGGTTTAACATATGAAAAAGAAGTATTATCGGCATCATTCATATAACCATCTAGGCTTTGAGCCAATTTAAGTGATTGTGCATAAAAACCAGTAAACATTTGTATGTTATTACTGATTGTTTTAATATAATCCATAGCTTCTGCTAAATCTTTATATTTCTCATATTGATTTAAATATTGAGTTCTATTGTTTTTAATTTCACCATAAATTGATGTCATAATTCTTACAGCACCTACGTATTTAGCGGCTTCTACGATTTGTTTTTCAAGAATTGCTGGATTACCAAGGTTTGCTAATTCAACTTTTTTAATAGAATTATCTGCTTCATTAGATTCAATTTTTAAAAAGTCGCCGAAATTAGGATATTGCGTTTTAGTCAAATCTCTCATTTGATTTTTGTATGTAGTTAAAGTTGAGTCTGATTGTATAAATGCGCCATCACCAAAAGCTTGTGTAAGTGCATATAAATCAAACTGATTTGCTAAATCTTCATCATTAGATGATAAAATATTGTCGAGAGTTTGTTGTTGAACTTGATCAAAAAGTGGACGAGCAAGTAGAGCTCTAGTTGAGTCGATAAAAAATGACATTAACAAAAATAAAGGAAATATGCAAAGCGTCACAAATACTGTAACAGCGCCTCTTTCTTCTACAATTTGAGTAAATGTTAATTCTTGGGTTTTTTTATATTGAGTCATTCTACACGCATCCTATGGTAATGTACATCCTGCAATATATTCACATGCATACAGTCCAATTGTATCTACTTTTGTTTTTAAATCTTCAAGCATTGTAGCTTTTACAATATCATATTTAGGTCTAGTATCATACACTTCACCATCAACATGATCAGATTGAGTAAAATTAACATTGCGAACGGCTTCCCATTTATTATGAGTAATTTCAACAATTCTTGAGGTAGAACTTTGATCTAATTTTCCGTTAAACATCATTGTAGGCATAAATTGTACCCAACTTTGTCTTTTATTTTCTACTAATACTTGATTATTAAACAGACCTGGACAAATTTGAATATCTGCCTTATTTACTTGATGAATATTCATTATTGAAGCTCTTTTTAGTTTATCATCTAGGTCTAGATCGAAGTCAGTATAAGCAGACCCTTTAATACCACAAGTACCAATGGTATTTCTTGGATAAAGTGGATCTGTAACAGTTTTAGGATAATAATATGCTTCTAAATAGCGATATGGGTTGGTGCTAGGTGACATTGTAGTTGAAGCAATAGCTTTATTGGCATCATAACTATGAGTAATTTGATTATATCCAATATCTTGTAAGTTTTTTGCAGCTTTAGATGAAATATAATCTGATTGAGCAAAAACTTCAGCCTTAGAATAATATGAGTCTGCAAGCATCATTACAAAGAAGAAAACTGCAATAACAAATGGGAAAATAAATGTAGCTTCTACAACAGAAGACGCACCAGTTTCATCATTAATAAATTTAGCAGTAATATTTTTTATAGTTTTCATACACTTAGTATAACATATTTTTTATAAAAAACAAGTTTTTGAGAATTTTTGAGATTAAAATTAATTTAAAACAATTTGTACTTTTAATATGAATTTCTGCAAAAATGGTTATTTTTGGGGGGTAGTTTGTGGTTTGTTTTATGGTACAAATCTGC
The DNA here is from genome assembly GCA_031260825.1 of Bifidobacteriaceae bacterium. Classification (GTDB taxonomy): domain Bacteria; phylum Actinomycetota; class Actinomycetes; order Actinomycetales; family Bifidobacteriaceae; genus JAISKS01. The sequence continues at coordinate 583 of JAISKS010000031.1, read as the reverse complement.
TCGTGAAGAACCGTCCTCTTCGATTAGTGTCGTTTGTTGCATATATAGCAACTCAAAATAGACAACAAACGACACTAATCGAACAATCTCAACTAACTCGTATGCAACAAACGACACTAATCGAACAGGGAACAAAGTTTCACCCTTTTTTTTTACAATCTATCACCGTGAGTTGTCGTAGTTGGCATATTTATTCGTACAGATTAAATGCATTTTACGATTTATCACCGTGAGTTGTCGTTAATGGCATATTTTTCTGAAATATTTGTAGCATAATAGTCCATCTGTGACAACTCATGAACATTTTACAATCTATCACCGTGAGTTGTCGTAGTTGGCATATTTATTAGTACAGATTAAATGCATTTTGCGATTTATCACCGTGAGTTGTCATTAATGGCATATTTTTCTGAAATATTTGTAGAATAATAGACCATCTGTGACAACTCACGGACGTTTTAATCATTACTATGTGCCATCTGTGACAACTCATGAACATTTTACAATCTATCATCGTGAGTTGTCGTAGTTGGCATATTTATTTAGTACAGATTAAATGCATTTTGCGATTTATCACCGTGAG
>JAISKS010000035.1 GCA_031260825.1 Bifidobacteriaceae bacterium | reverse complement strand
AATCTGGTCTTGAACCATTTTAATATATCTGTTGATGAAATTGTGGGGCATTCAAGAATGCAACATATAATGGGTCCCAGACATATTGCTGCATTTTTAATTAGAAATAACACTAATTTGACTTTTGAAGAAATTGGTAAAGTTTTGAATAAACCTGACCATTTATCTGCAAGAAATTCTTGCTCAAAGGTAGAAAAAGAAATTCTAATAAATAAAGTTTATAGTGATGCTGTTGAAAAAATTACTAGGCAAATTAATATTCACGGTAATTATAAATAAAACTATTATTTAGATTTTCGGCTTGATGTTCTGTAAACCTTAGGTTGATTATAAACTTCAATTGCCTCTTCAAGTGTAATCGAGAATAATCGTTGTTCTTTAGATTCTAATTCTGTAGCTTTTATAGAACGGAAATCAACTTTGCTTTTCTCTAAATCTTTTTTAGCTAAATATGGTCCAAATCTTCCGTTATTTGCAGTAATTTTTTGCTCATCGCCAGGAAATATACCAAGTTCACGTGGAAGGGAAAGGACCTTTAATGCATCTTCTAATGTAACTGTTTCTACATTCATATAGCTAAGTAAAGCGCCTTTTTTGGCAAGAACTCTGCCTTTTCCTTTGGTTATTGTACCTTCTGGCAAAACTTCAGTAAAATATGGACCGTATGCACCAGTTTTTAAAGCAATGTCAAAACCTGTTTCAGGGCGCTTTCCTAAGATTTTTGAATTTGCATCTAATGTGCTGTATTCTTCAAAAATTTGTTTTACTTTTTCAAGAGTTAATTCATCTGGAGAAATTTCTTCCTCATTTATTGAAGCAAATTTGGAATCATATTCAATATATGGACTGAATTTTCCAGTTCTAATTGTGTAACCTTCGCCCATATCTATTGAGTTAATTGCTACAGGATCTATATCATCCTCAAGTTGTATATCTTTAAATAAACCGCCTGATTTCTTGTCTGATGCCTTGCTACCAGCTTTGCTACCAAAATAAAATTCATTTAAAAAGTCGATTTTTTTTTCTTCACCAAGAGCGATTTTATCAAGTTCTTCTTCCATTTCAGCAGTAAATTCATAGTCAACATATTTTGCAAAATAGTTTTCTAATAAACGAATTACAGCAAAACTTAGAATTGTTGGAACTAATGCGCTGCCTTTTTTGAGCACATATTTACGCATAATTATATTTGAAATAATTGATGAATATGTAGAAGGACGACCAATTCCGTACTCTTCAAGTGTTTTAATTAGTGATGCTTCTGTATATCTCGCAGGTGCTTTTGTTGTGTGCGCAAAAGGTGTTACAGATACGCTTTCTGCAATATCTCCCTTATTAATTTCAGGTAATGTTTGCGAATTGCTTTCTGTAACATTATACGCAGCCAAGAAACCTTTGAATGTAATTACTGTACCAGTTGAATGGAAAATTCCGTCTTTTCCAGCGTATTTACCATTTGAAATATTCGCTGCAAAATCAAGGGAAGTTGTTTTTCCAACAGCAGGTACCATTTGAGAAGCAAGAGTTCTATTATAAATCAATGTATATAGTTTTAATGATTTTTCGTCGAGCTTACTTGCGATTTGACTAGGTGTATAAATTGTATCACCGGCAGGTCTAATTGCCTCATGTGCCTCTTGTGCATTTTTTGATTTTGTAGTGTAAATATTAGGGTTTTCCGGAAGATAATCTTTGCCATATTCAGACGAAATAAATTCGCGAACAGCAGTGATTGAGTCTGGACTAAGTGTTACAGAATCTGTACGCATATAAGTGATATAACCATTTTCATAAAGTTTTTGGGCAAGAGCCATTGTCTCTCTTGAGCTAAAATTCAATCGATTAATAGCGTCTTGTTGAAGAGATGAGGTTGTATAAGGAGCAAATGGTTTTCTAGAATAAGCTTTCTCTTCAATATTTTGTAATTTAAATGAAGAGAGGTTTTTTGAAATTTCTTCAGCTGTAGCAAAATCAAGTTGTATATTTTTATTAGTAAGTTCGCCTGATGAATTAAAGTCTTTTGAACCGGCGATTTTATTGCCATCAATTTGAGTTAATTTTGATTCGAATTCTAAATCATCTTTTTTGAGAATCGCTGTAATATCTGAATAATCTGATGTGATAAAAGCCATTCTTTCTTTTTCTTTATCAACAATTAATTTTGTTGCAACAGATTGTACGCGTCCAGCAGAAAGTCCAAATTTAACTTTTTTCCAAAGTAACGGAGAAAATTCATAGCCATATAATCTGTCTAGAATTCTTCGACTTTCTTGAGCGTCAATTAAATTTTCATCTAAATCGCGTGTGTTTTCAAGGGCTTCTAAAATAGCTTTTTTACTAATTTCATGAAAAACCATTCGTTTATATGGAATTGGATTTTTGCCTTTACCTGGTTTTAATTCTTCTAAAAGATGCCAAGCAATTGCTTCTCCTTCGCGGTCCTCATCAGTCGCTAGTAAAAGTTCATCTGCATTTTTTAAATCAGCTTTAAGCTCATTAATTACTTTTGATTTGCCTTCGGAAATTTTATAAAAAGCATCGAAACTATCTTCTACATTGATTCCAAATTTAGCATAAGGACCTTTTTTGAGTTCTTTAGGAAGTTTTGAGGGGATAGGAATATCTCTAATATGTCCGATTGAGGATTTGACCACATAGTCTTTTCCTAAATAAGATCCAATTTTTTTTGCTTTTGCTGGTGATTCTACGATAATTAGTTTCATAAATATATATCATACACATTTTTTTAGAAATTTGCAGAAATAATTTTACTTATTATATTTTTATGTTTTTATGGTACAATATAAATATAGTAATTCATAATTTTATAGGGGTACTAATGAAAAAGAATAAAAAGCCACATTCTGATCAAAAAATTATCGAAATAAAAAACGTAGATAAGTTTTTTGGGGCACATCATGCACTAAAAAATATCAATTTTGATGTTTTTGAAGGAGAGGTTGTTGTTATTATCGGACCTTCTGGCTCTGGTAAATCTACATTATGCCGTACTATAAATAGACTTGAGACAATTGACTCAGGTGAAATCAAAATTAATGGCGAATTGCTTCCTGATGATGGCCCAAGCCTTGCAAAACTTAGAAGTGAAGTAGGAATGGTTTTCCAATCATTTAACTTATTCAATCATAAAAACATTTTAGATAATGTTACATTGGGACCAGTAAAAGTTCTTAAGAAAAACAAAAACGAAGCAGAGAAAGAAGCTATTAAACTTCTTGAGCAAGTTGGTGTTGCTGAGCAAGCTGAGAAAATGCCAAGTCAACTTTCAGGTGGTCAAAAACAGCGCGTTGCTATTGCTAGAGCTCTTGCTATGCATCCTGTCGCTATTCTTTTTGATGAGCCTACATCTGCTCTAGATCCTGAAATGGTAAACGAAGTTCTTGATACAATGGTGAAATTAGCAGAAGACGGAATGAGCATGGTTGTTGTGACTCATGAAATGGGTTTTGCTAGAAAAGTAGCTGATTATGTAGTATTTATGGCTGATGGAGAAATATTAGAAGTTGCTCCTCCAGATGAGTTTTTCGATAATCCTAAAACTGCTCGTGCTCAAGACTTCTTAGGAAAAGTTCTAAATCACTAAAAACTATGTTCAAAAAAATAATTATTTTTTTAGCGGCGATTATTATAATTTGCTCTGCAGGTTTCTTTATATACATTAAGACAGATTCCGGCGCTGAAAAATTAGCTATTGTAAAAAACAAATTTTTCCCAGACGTT
>JAISKS010000028.1 GCA_031260825.1 Bifidobacteriaceae bacterium | reverse complement strand
AATTTTATAGTTGGCTGGGAGATTTGTGAGTATATCTAGTTCTGATAGATTCGTGATGTTTATAGTGTCTAGGCCTGTTAATCCTATTCCGCGGCATTTTAAATAGGATTCTTTCATTGTCCAGATTTTTAGGAGGTATTGCTCTGTTTGGTTCTCGATTTCATTTTCGGTAAAAACATTTTTTAAGTCGAGCATAGAAAAGTCAGGTAGTTCTTCTATGTCTACGCCTATTTCACTGTCAGAAACAGCGACTAATATGTAGTTTTTTGTATGGGAGATGTTGAAGTTGACATTTTTGTCATGGATTCCTGCTTCCGCAGGAATGACAGTGTATAAGTATGGTTTTCCGTGTTCTAATCTTTCAAAAATAAGATTAATTGGGTCTATTTTTAGTAGTTTGGCAAGTGTAGTATAAGCTAGAATTCTAGTATACTGATCATTTTGATTTTTAAATTGTTGGATGCTTTTTTGCAGTGTAAGCGGTAGCATATCCAACTTTTCATCAAAATACTCTGAGGAAAAATCTCGAATATCAAGAATTTCATATTGCATTTATTCATCCTTAAGATTTACTATGAATATATTTTTTTCATTAGTTCTTTCGTATTTTAAAGATGTACTTAATTGCTTGATGATATGAATCCCGAGACCTCCAATATCTCGCTTGGAAATATCTTCACTAAGGCCTGTAGTGGTAGATTTTGTAGGGTCAAAAGCTGTACCACCATATATAAATTTTAATTCAATATTATCGCTTTGAAAATCGATCCCTACAGATACAATTTCATGCAAATAATCCGGTACATCTTTGAAGGAATAGTTAACAATATTGGCGAAAACCTCATCGACGATCAATTCGATATTATTTCTCGTAGCAGGCTGTACATGCGATATATTGGCATCTAAAAAGAGTAAAATATCATTTAAACATTCTATTTCTGGAGTAATATTGATCTGGTGAAAGCTATTATTCTCAGTTCTAGCAAATAAAAGTACCGTAATATCATCGAATTGCTCAGTGTTTTTGGAGTGAATTTGCAAATCGCGTACAAGTGCATTCGTTGCTGTAATGGTAGAAATTTTTGTAAATTGGCGAGAATCAATGAACTTTACGAGGTTATCCGTACCATATTCTTGATTATGATCGTTAAACGTGTCTGTGACGCCATCAGTATACATGATTAATCGATCGTCAATATCAAGGTGAAATTTACCTGTTTGATATTTTGTATCTTCAAAAATTCCAAGCGGAACTGATTTCACATCGCCAATAAACTCAGTAATATTTGAATTATTTCGGACAATTATTGGCAAATTATGTCCAGCATTAGCATATTCACAGTCGCCAGTTTTAGTATTAATAACTACGAAAAAGCAGGTCGCAAACATACCAGCCTCATTATTAGTAGCGAGTATTTTATTAGCATTTGAAAGGACTGATTTTGGATTAGAATTATCTTTTGCTTGGTTCTCCAAAATAGTTTTTGTGACAAGCATAAACATTGCAGCAGAAATTCCCTTGCCCGAAACATCAGCAATTACAAGGGCTATATGGTCATCATCAATTTCAAAATAATCGTACAAATCACCACCAACAACATTTGCGGGGATCATATCGGCATATAATAAAACATCATTTCTATGAGGAAATGCGGGCAGAGGCTTTGCTAGAAAGCCTGTCTGAATTTCAGAAGCGATTTGTAACTCTGCATCAGTGCGGTTATTATTGATTTTCGAAATCTCTAGTTGATTTGCAATCTCATTTATAGGCTTAGCAATCTTTTTCGACAGTTTTTTTGAAGATTTATACGTTATAAATATTAGGAGAGCGATTAATATCATACTAAGAATTAATACTATATAAATATTATTCTCAATTGAATTAATTATTTGCTGATTATTTTCATTAATAAGATTGGTGAGCTGAGAAGTTTCAGAATTATCGACATTATATTTGCTAAGTATTTCAGTTAATTTTGCGTCAGTATTTGCGGTCGATTCAGTACCGATTTTTTTCGCGTAATTATACTGATAAATGAGGCTAGATAAAATAAATATCGCAAATAATAATAAAGTAGTAATCGCAACTACAATAGTTTGCAGATAGATTTTTTTCGAAATCGAACTATTATTATAAAACTTTTTTAATTTGTTCACTTAATATTAATTTTCTAAAATGCGCTCTAGGCTTGTTAATTTTATTACAGCCACTACAGAATCCTGTGGATTTACAATTGAAAACTTAATAGTTTCTTTTTGTTCATGTGCCTTTTTATAAGCCATTACTAAGATTTGTAAACCCGCAGAACTAAGAAAATCCAATTTTTTCAGATCAAGCACAATATCATTTTTTGCTTCTTGAAGCTCAGCTATTCTCGCTTTAAAATCAGAACTTGTAACGCTATCTAGGCGTCCTTCAAGTTCAATTGTGTATGTATTTCCTGTAACAGATTCGTTAGTATTTAGCATTATTAATTTATTTGGTAATGCTGGATTTAATGACTATTGTACAGGTGGTACAGCAGGGTAAGCTGGAGCTGGAGCTGGTGCTGGATATCCTGGCATTGGAGCAGGAGCAGGTGCTGGGTATCCTGGCATTGCTGGAGCTGCAGTTGGTACTTCGCCTGCCGCAAATGGGTTAGGCATAGAAACTGGTGCTACTGCTGGATCTCCTGCAACTGGTACAGCTACTGGAGCTGGAGCTGGAGCAGCAAATGCGTTTGGATCGTAAGCTGGAGCAGCTGGTGCAGCTGGTGCAGCTACTGGAGCTGGAGCAGCAGCAACTAAATCAGAAGGCATATGGAAAATATATTCTTCATCAGCGAATTTAACGCTATCACCATCAGCAAGAGTTACAGGATCCATAGGAGAAAGTTCAACATTATTATGATAAACTTTATTTCTTGAATTTAGATCTTGAAGAACGAAAATATCTTCGATTCGTTGAATTAGACCGTGAGTTGTAGAAATATTTGTATTCCAATCAATCACATAGTCATTATATTCAGCACTACGTCCAACTGAGAAAGATTCACGTGTGATTTCAATCACAGCACCGTCAGCAACATGTACTAATTTTCCGTTTTCTTTTACAACTTCAGCCGCAGAGTCCATTCCTGGCATGCCAGCGAAATCAGTAAGAACCATAGTTTCACCGAAACCACCTTGTTGTTGAGCAATTGCATTAGCTGTAGCATCAGGTATAGCTGGTGCTTGAAGGCCTGGTGTAGCGGCTACATTAACAGCAGCTGGTACAGCACCTTTTTTGCCTTTTTTAGCCTTTTTCTCTTTCTTAGGTTTTGGCTCGCCTTTATCTTTCTTTTTAAAAAGTGAATCGAATAATCCCATTTTTACTCCTAAATTAATATATTATGTGGCTTATTTTGATTGTCCTGGTAAACCAGTTGGAAGTGGAGCTGCAGCACCAGGGATTTGTCCTGGAATCTTTGGAGCTTCCGCAGCTGGTTCAGCGCCTGGAGCCATCTTATTCTTCTTAGCAGCTTTAGCTGCTTCTTTTTCTTCTAGCTTTTTCTTATGCTCAAGTTCTTTTTGTTCTTTTTTAGAAAGTGCTGGAGCAGCAGGTGCAGCAGGTGCAGCAGGTGCAGCAGGAGCTGGAGTTGCTGGTTTTGGTGCAGCTGGAGCAGCAGGAGCTGGAGCAGCAGGAGCTGGAGCTGGAGCAGGAACGGCTGGAGCTGGAGCTGGTTGTGGAGCAGCAGGAGCAGGAGCAGGAGCAGCAGGTGCTGGTTGTGGCATAGCTGGAGCAGCTTGTTGTGGTACTACAGGAGCCGCTTGAGGAGCAACACCAGGAATAGGTCCATTTACATTAAATTGAGCAGCAGCTTGTTGTACAGGTGCTGGTCTTTGAGCAGCTTGTTGAGATGGAAGAGCTTTTCCTTCTTCAAGTGCACGAGCGTCTAAGAATAAACGAGTAATTAATTTTAAGAACTCTTCGAAAGTGATTTGTTCTGGTTTGTATAATTCTTCGATTAATTGACCTAGTGGGCTTTCTTTAGTGTATTTTGATTTGTCGTAAGCTTTACAAACATTAAGAATAAGTAATTTCTTTGTTAATTTGTTTTCGCGGTTGATTGGTAAATAAATCATCGATGTACGGCGATTATGTGTGTTAACATAGATTAAGTCTAGAGATCCAACAATTTGATCTGCTTCAAGTAAATATAAACCTAATTCAACAAAAGTAGTAGCGATATTACGAATAACTTCTAGGATGTCTTTTTCTTTCGCAACTGTTTTAATGTATGTACGAAGAGAAACCATAGATGTAACATCATAAGCAAACATAGTTTCGCCTGAAAGTGATGATTTTGAAAATGGAGCTAGACCCTTTATATCATCGAAAGAAAGTACGTTTGATGATACTGTATCGATATCTTCTCCAGCGTCAACTTTATAAACTAATAGTGTTTTGTCACCAATATTTTTGTAATTAAATGCCATTTTCTACTCCATATTTTATTGTTGTACTTTTATTATATCAGAAAAACTACAGAATTGTGTATTCAATGTGTACTTTTTGTAAAATATACAAAACTATTTTACAAATATTTGGCGAGACCGCGATTTGGTTTCCTTTTTGGGTGTTTTTGGGTTTAAAATGAAACCAAATCGGGGTTTCGATGGATTCCCATTTTCATGGGAATGACAAGGGTGGATGGATTCCTGCTTTCGTTAGATTCCTGCTTTCGCAGGAATGACAGTGCGTGCAGGAATGACAGGGTAGATTCCTGCTTTCGTTTGATTCCTGCTTTCGCAGGAATGACAGGGTGTGCAGGAATGACAGGGTGTACAGGAATGACAATTAAGAAGTTTCCCACATGAGGAAGGCGCCAGTATTAGTTGAATTAGTTACAGAATCAACGTTCCATGCGTAAATATTTGTAGAGTCAATATTAAACGAGATTCTCGTATTGCCATTAAAATTCCAGCCAACTCCATATTCATAACGAACTGGTGTATATGCAGAAGGAATTGTAAAATAAGAAGTACCAGATAATCCGTTATTACCAAAGCCTTTACTCATAGAAGTATAAAACACCATTTTACCAAATTTCCAAATATGCTCGTCCTTACTTAATCTTGTGTAAGCAGTTGGACCGTAAGTCACTGAAGTACCATCATCAAGTGCCATAACTGATTTTTTTGTATTACCAATAGTTAAATCTCTCTTTGAATACCAATTTCCTAGAGTAGGAGATGTTAGATAAGCCCCATGAACCATCACATTATCATGGGATGCTCCATCACCAGACCAAACATATACACCTCCGGTTTGCATAGCAACCGCATAAGACGCTTTTGAACTTTCACCAAAAGCTAGACCGGCCCATCTATCTCCATTAGAACATCCTGAACAATCTGGTAATCCAGGAATTGTCACATATCCAGAGGCAGGAGCGGTACCCCAATAATTATAAATTACCATATTACCCCATTTTTGGTAGCCTGTACCATTGCTCCAATGTGTATCAGCATAGTTAGCACCATCGCCATTAAGTACCCATTTAGATGTGCCATTTAGATTTAATTTATAATAATTATCCCAACTAGAATCAGTGCCAGTCAACCATACGCCTGTAGCTCTTGCATTGGCATCTGATCCAGAGTGTCTTGCACGAATAGTATTTGTTGAACCACCGTTATTTCCGTTAATAAAGATTATGCCTATATTACTATTTCCGTGAGAAAATGTTGGGAAAACCGAATAAGCACCTGCAAAACCATTATATCCTGGAGTTAACGCTCCTAGGGAATGTTCTGAGCCTGTTGCATTAGTGGGCTGTCCAGATAAATATGCGAACGGTCCGACTTTTCTAATAGTAACACCACCGTATGTTGCAGTAGCAACTGAGTCAAAATCAGATGCAAGTGCGATAGATTTTTCCTGTCCATTTATTGTAATATTTTGACCAACATAATTAGAGTTTGGTGAAGACTCTGGAGATATGATATCATCGTTTGCTACTGCTTTGATATTATCTGCCCAAAAATAAGATGTTGCTGAAAGCAGCAAAATAGTAACAATTAAGATCTTATATGCAAAATGAGCTTTAAAATATTGTTTCATAATAAAATATTAAACCCAGCCTGAATTGGATGTATCAAGAACATAATATCCAAAATTGAGAGCAGCTGAATCACCTGTAACAGATATTCTTTGAAGTTTGGTTTTGTCTTTAAGTCCCCAACCACTAGCAAGACAAGGTGAAAGTTGTCCTATTATAGTTTGACGAAAATATCCACTGATGGCAGTCACAATAACAACATCACCGACTTTTACACCAGTTGGGCATGATTCAGAATTGTCATAATTCCAATAATCATCGGCAAACATCCAGATGCGTCTTGCATTTGAATCTGTACCTGCATTTACCCCTGATGCGAGTAGGGATTTTGCTGAAACAGCAACACCAGTAGTGTTATTTGTACCACCGTTTGCAATAGGAAGAACTCCTGTTGTGTTTCCTAGGCCTAGATTATCTCGCGCGGCAGCAAGAGTTGTAGCTCCTGTACCACCTTTTTGAATGGAAAGTGCATCGGCAGTAGCATTTTGAGGAATTGCGTGGGTTTGAACTGTGTTCATTTGTGAAATTAATAATGCAGATAGCATAAAAATTGAAATGGTAGCAGCGAAAATTGAGAGTAAAGCTTTAGGAGTTAATATTATTACGTTTTGATTATTCATATATTCCTCCCTTTACCAATGTGTAATACTTGAATCAGAAACTTTATATGTAGTATGATTAGTTCCGTTTATGGCAATTCTTTTTAAAGATTCTCCATTTTCGACGGCCCAACCATACGCTACGTGATTTACAGCATCTGTTACAATATATTGACGCATCCACCCTGTATAAGCAGCAATAATCACAACATCTCCATTTTGTACTCCTGTTGGAAATACCTCAGCGATAGTATAATCCCAGAAATCATCAGCGATATACCATAATTTGCGTGTACCAGCATTAGTACCAACTGCAGAGATTGTGTATGCTCCTACAGCATTTCCAGTTGCATTTTCAAAACCACCATTTGCAATAGGTAGAGGTCCTGTTGTATTTCCTAATCCCATTGAATTGCGGACGGCTGCTGCTGTAGCCTGTGCTGTACCACCATTTGATAATGGAAGTGCAGATGATTGTGTGCCTGCTGGAGTTGCGTAAACTGATTCTGAATTAAATTGAATTCCGATTGCAGCAGCGGCTAGTATAAATGAAGTAGCTATTAAAATTAGTGTTAAAACAGTTTTTTTGTTTAGGATAAGTACATAGGTATTTTTTTTCATAATTTATCCCCAGTAGGTATTTCCAGTATCATAAATAGTCAGCTCTGATTTTGAAGAACCTGTCATTGCGAATCTTTTTAATGTACTATTAGAATACAGCTCTAGTCCATAAGCATCTTTTGTAGACACATCAGTAATTATATGCTCATTCATCCAGCAATTTGAGCCTTGAATAGCAGACATGATCACTACATCTCCATTTTGTGCACCAGCTGGAAAATAATCACCTACAGCCCAAGAATCATCACCCACAAACCATAATTTTCGAGTGCCAGCATCTACGCCTTCAGCAGTAATATAGCCAGCAGACTGGGCGAAACCGTTTGCATTGCCTGTACCACCATTTGCAATTGGAAGCTGTGAAGTTGTGTTTCCTAAACCTAAGGAATTTCTAAAAGCTTGAATAGAATTTTGACCTGTACCGCCTTTTTCTACAGGAAGAAGGGCAGTGCCAACTCCAGTTGGATTTGCGTTAGCTTGTTTTGGGGCAAGATTTGTGGTTAAGTTTGCAGTCTGATTTGTATTCTGATTTGGTAAGATTTGGGCTAATTGACTATATGCTTTTGGTGCTACAAAATATGAAAGAGTACATAGAGATGCTAGGATTAATAGAGTAACCACAGATATTAATGGTGTGATTTGGACAGCATAGACGTTTTGCTTAGTTGTCAAATTAGTATTATTCATACATATATTTTAGCATATTTTATTGTATTTTGCAATTAAAATATGATGTTTACCAAAGTCCGTTGCTTAAACTAATTTGGATTTTGTTCGTAGCACCTGTAGGATCAAGAGCAGAGCTTGGTGTAAATATAAGTTCTCTAAGCATTTCTGCAGTAGCGAGGGCTGTTTTTAGTCCTGACGTGCTGGTGATTGTGTAGGCTCCTGATGTACCAGATTTAGTCCATCCTGATTTTACACCAGTAATTTCAATATTTGCAGGAGTGTTAATTGTGACTTCATTTACGCCATTCCACTCATCTTCAAGAGTGAGCTGTGAATCAGCATTGTCGCCAGATTCAATGTCGCCTGTACCACCTAGAACGTATTGCCCAAAGCCTGTACCTGTACCATTATATTTTACTTTGTATTTAAGTGGTTCTTTTGTAACATTTATATATTCAAAAGCTGAGTTTAGTGTGAGAACGGGAGTGTCGCCTTTATATAATACGATATTTACATAGCCTGGATTTCCTGCAGGAATTGTGCATGAGACAATGTTTTGTTCAGTGTGCGCTATGCCAGTACATTCGTTTGAACCAATCTTAATTTTATCTACTTTATCAGCCTCTAAATGTTGACCTGTGAATGTAATTGTTTGATTTCCAAATTTTGGTGCGGAATCAGGAGAAATGACAGATACAATAGTGTCGTCAGCAGTGGCATATGTGTAGCCACCTGTTAATGTAATATTCGTATTGCCATATTGATATGTTACATTTTTAGCGCCTGATGTACCTTCTGGAGCTGTGCATTGTAGTTTAGTAGTTGAAAGAACTACTACATCTGTACAAGCATTTCCGCCAATTTGGACAGTAGGAGTTTGGACAAAACGAATTTGATCGACAGCCCAGTTTGTAAGTGATTCTTGCTCGGAAATTTGTTTATTATATACGCGAACAGAAGAAATCGTAAAGCCAGTAAAGTGGGCAGGTGTACCAGATGTTACTCTTCGTCCAATAAAAACTGTTGAGTTAGCAGGTGTTATTAAAGATCCGCTAGCACTAGTATTATTTGATGAAAAATATGTACCATTTAAATATGCCTTAGAAGACGGCGATGTAGGACTGTTATGATATGCCATTGAAATAGTATTTTGTACAGATGGAGTTGAATAACTTTGAGGAAGTCTACTGTTTACGATATAATAATCATTTACTGCATTATGTCCGTTTAAAGGCATTAAACATAGTTTGGTACCACCACCAGTACATTCGGAGTTTTTGTGGAATAAGATACCTACAGTTAGTCCTGCACCTTCTTCACCATAAGAAAATGGAGAAATATACTCTGAGCTTGCTCCATAATAATTGGATGCATTCTTATAAGTGATTTCAATGGAACGGTCAGTATTGCCAATTGGATACGCATATGGACCAGTGCTAGGGGCAATCATAGAGAAATAAGTACTATTACTAAATCTGAAACCATTAGAAAGCCAGCCATCTCCACCGCTTGCAGCTCCAGTTTGGGCTGCAGTTTGTCCAGATACTAAATCAGTCCAAGCTGCTACTGTTTTTGAGTGATATTTATCGCCTAATCCTTGATTATCAATGGCATCAAAATGTGATACAAGCCCATCTGTTATATAATCTTCAGTTGATGCATATGGGAAATTTTCACCATAAAGCGTCACAGTGTTTGTTCCTCCCTGAGGGCCTACAGCAGGAGATATGGAAGAAATATTAACTTTATTATAAGTGTATGCGTTTTCAATTTCAGGTTGCTGATTATTATATACGATTTTTGCTGATACAATTCCCTCTGCGTGTTCTGGTGTTTTACACTGAATTGTGTGGTCGGAAATTACAGTCATATCAGTACATTCTTGTCCGCCGATATATACAACAGGTGGAGATAAAAAGCGCTGTTGATCTACTTCGTAATTTGATAAAGCTTCACTTTGAATGATTGCGCGATTATACACTCTTACGCTTAAGATTGTAAATTTATTGGAATTTAATCGTTGGTTGGCTGTACCTGTATCGGATCTGGCACCAATATATAATGGATCTCCAGATCCAGTGTTCAATGAAGTTCCTGCAGTAGATCCTGTTCTTGCGACTGAAGCGCCATTTAAAAACACTTTACTATTAGTGCCTACATTATCTTTATAGGCAGATGAAATGGCATTAATTGTACCAGCCTCTTTAAGTTTAGTAGGGATTGCAGTATTCCAAATTGCAAAATCAGCTGGCTTACCACCACCATTTATAGCATTTATACATAGTTTATAAGTATCACTAGCATCACAATTGCCATTTCTATTTAATAAAACTCCAAAATACTGAGTATCACTTGTATTTCCATATGCAAATAGTTGATTTAGGGTTTGCATATCATTTGAATTAAAATCATCTGGAGTTTTATATACAACTTCTACAGTTCTTTCATTGTTTCCTGTTGGAAAAGCGGTTGGTCTAGTGCCTTTAAATCCATCTTCTTCTGAAATTTGAAAACCATTAAATTTCCATCCTTTTCCATCTTGAATAGTTCCAAAATGAGGAAGTAATGTTCCTGATTTTAAATCAACCCAGCCAGCTAAATCAGATTTATGGTCTAAATCACCGGTATTATTATTGTTGATTCCATCATAATGTGAAACTAAACCTGATTGTACATAGTCGGATGTTTTCGCTTTATTTGGGAAGCCGCTGCCTACAATTGTTACGAGGGTGCCACCTTCTGTTGGTCCACTATTTGCTACAACATTTTCAATACAAACTTGATTTGCGCCTTCGCCAGAGCATACTGCTGCTTGTGGAGATATATCATTTTGTGAGGATAGGGCGTTTTTTATCGCTGATTTGATTGGATTTTCTGTGGCGTATGCTACAGTGCTGAGGGTTAGGATTACTGCTAGTGATATTAGAAGTTTATAATGTATTTTGAATGTATTCATCATTTAATTATATACT
>JAISKS010000004.1 GCA_031260825.1 Bifidobacteriaceae bacterium | reverse complement strand
CAGGCTTATCATCTGAATTAGCAAGGTTTTCAGGATATTTAGGAGCAATTGTTCCACCTAATACTATTGAATTACATTGAAATTCTATTTCTACAGATTCACCAGCTTTAAAATCGTCATCTTGGATGGTTGTTTTGCATTCGCCAACTTTTGAACCTTTTTCATTTAAAACTTTAAATGTAATTAATGGATTATATAAGCTTGAGCTACCAACATTTTTATAAGTAGCTTTTACTTTACCTCTAGTTACAGGCTTAGCTTGTGGATTCTCAGGATCAGGATCTTGGAAAGCAACTATTGTATAGTCAGAATATTTTAGATCTGGATAAATATCCGGAGATTCTAATTTTTTCTCTGTCTCAGCTGCTTTATCTTTTCCGCAAGCAGTTAGTGTGCCCATTGCTACTAGAGAAAACGCTAGCATAATAGCGATTAATACTTTTAAAGTTCTTGTTTGGTTTGTTGTATTCATAATACTCCTTACTAATAATTTTATTATAACATATAATTTTGAATTTTTTTTTATAAGCCAGAATTTTTATCTAAAAAGCTAATATCGTCAGATGAAAGATCTATTGAAAGTGCTTTTAATGAGTCATCAAGGGTTTCAAATCTTCTAAATCCAGGTATAGGCATTGTGTTTTTTTGCATTTCCCACGCTAAAATCACTTGTTGTTTGCTTATATTATATTTAGAAGCGATCTCTTCAAATGGAGCATCTTTATCAAAAAGTTCAGGATGACGAAATCCGCCAAGTGGACTCCAAGGAATAAATGTTAAGCCATTATCATTACAATAATTAAGAGTATCGATTGTGGCTGTTTTAGCTGGTGAAAACTGGTTTTGTACAGCGATGAGTTTATCTCCTAAAATTGATTTAGCGATGTCGATTTGTGTGGTTGAAGCATTTGAGATGCCAGCAAATTTAATCACATTATCATCAATTAATTTTGCAAGCGCTTCAATTGATAATTCGTATTTTGTGTTTAGATCTGGACGATGATAATAATATAGATCAATAGAGTCCATTTCTAGGGCATCTCTTGATTTTAATCCTGTTTCGTAAATATAGCGCGGATTTCCTTCTTGACCCCAAAGTTTTTCATCGTTTAAACCGACATATCGGTAATGTCCTGCTTTAGAAGCTACTGTTACATTATTTATATCGGCAGATCCTGTATAAGTTCTAAGAGCCTCAGCAACTAATTTCTCGCTATATTGTTCTTCACCGTTCTGAGCCGTACCACCTGAAAGATAGTATGCAAATGCTGCATCGATATGATTAATTCCAGCGTCGATAGCTCGGTGAATCACTGCGATAGAAGTATCTTTATCCGGTCTATTTTCGATAGACAGAGGCATAACTCCGAGTCCAAAATTGCTAGTTTCCCATGGTCCTAATTTAATGTATTTCATAATATTTTACCAAAGACCATTAAATAATTGAACAGAGATTGATCCCTGAGAATTCGAAGCTGTTGAAGTAGTTGAAGTCCATACAAGATTAGAAATCATTTTGGATACTAAATCTGCTGATTTAAATACTGTGGATTCAAGTGTTAATATTTTAAAACCACTACCATCTGTCACTGCTCCTGTCCAACCATATGGAATAGCAGGTGCAACAAGGCCAGTAGGGTAATTTATTACTACTTTGTTTATACCATCCCAAGTCTCTTCAATTTCGACTAATGAATCTACGCCTGCTGTACCAGTTAAGAAGTAATCTGCTGAATTAGTACCTGTGCTTGAATTGACGACTTTATAAGAAATCGGATTTTTAGATGCTCCTATATATTTAATTGCGCTTGTTAATGTTGTAATAATTTGATCGCTCGCAAATAATGTTATATCGGCATAACCTACATTTCCAGAAGGAATTTTACATGTTACAGTATCTGCAGTTACCGAAATCTCTCCACAAACAGTACCACCAACTTTCACTGATGTAACAGTTCCTAAATTAGCTCCAGAAATTGTTAAAGTTTTGATTTCTCCACCAGTTAATGAACCAGCAAATTGAGGTGCGATATTAGGTGTGTATGAATTGACAACTAGAGCAGAAGCGTCTACATACTCATAAGCTGCAAGAGCTGTATCAGAAGTAGAATCTCCAAGTCCAACACTTACACTAACGCTTCCTAGTGATGTGGTAGATGCTGGTACGGTACAAGAGGCTTTTGTAGTTGAAAGAATCACTACATCTGTGCAGGCATTATTGCCGATTTTTACATTCATTTTAGAAGTATAACGGATTTTGTCTACTGCAAAGTTCTTTGCTAGTTCATTTGGCGAAAGTGCATGGTCATATATACGAAGTCCTAAAAGTGTGTAGCCTGTACCATATTCATAACCTCTTGTTTTTCCAATTTGTAATGGCTCGAATACATCAATATTATTGTTTTGGGTACAAGAAGAAGTACAAGTTGCGACCTCAACACCATCTCTAATAGCTTGCATTTTTGTGCCTGTGCCTCCCCAAGAGATTGATAGAGAGTGGGTACCAGAAAATATTGCGTTATTTTGGAATTTATGATATGAATCTACTCCACATCTATAAAAATTAATATCAAATGCTGATGTAACATTTGTTAGAACACCGACACCACTAGTTGCGCATTGACGACCCCAGAAAACAAATCCGTTCATAGCCATACCTGCAGTTTTTTGTGTATCAGCATCAGCAGTATAAATAAATTCGATATTATAAGGCTCATTTCCTTTAGCTATTACGTTTTTCCAAATTGATGGTGGTACTTGGAATGAGAATTTATTTCCTTCTATATTATTATTTCGGGGAAAATGAAAACCTGCAGAGATTGTACCATTATTTAACCAATTAGCTGTTCCATCGAAAGGGTCTCCGCAAAAACCTGTACCAGTTGCGCCAATAGTTGAGCCATCAGAAAGCAGTGTGTTTGAAGGAAGGTTATTATTGTACGACAACTCACCACCGCAATATGTATTCTTTTGAACTAATGTTGCATCCATATTATGTCCGGAAAGGTCAACCCAAGTAGTCGATGTATTCGAATGAACTTCATCGCCCAAACCAATATTATTCACTCCATCATAAAGAGCTTTTAGACCTGTTTGATTGTACTCATCTGTAGAAGAGTAAGGGAAATTTGCACCATTAATAATGATTTTTTGACCGCCACCCACAGTTCCACGATTTGGAGATATTGAAGATATAGTTGGATCTGCATATTTTGCACCATTTACAAGTGTAGCAGTTTGGCTATCATAAACCATTTCCAGATTATACTGATTAGAGCTCATTGCAGGAGCATCGCATTGAATAGAGTATTTTGATTCAACAACTAGATTTGTACATTCCGCACCATTTATTGTTATAACTGGTTTTGCCTTGAAACGAATTTGGTCAACTTTAGCATTTTGTTTAATTTGTTCCTGTGAAAGCACTTTATTATATAATCTGATAGAATTTATCGTGAAGTTTTTAGCTGAATATACATAATTATGTCCAGAATATGTACCAATATTAAATGAACCTGATGTTGGAGTGGCAAGGGGTGATTTATAAGCCCATGTTGTTTGATCAGGATAAGATACACCATTTACATAAGTAAAATTAGAATGCGGAGTAGAATTTTGAACATATGTAGATGAGCTAGAATTGATTCGATTATAAGTCACTAAATCTGCGCTTGCTGTTCTTCTAAATATATAATCAAAGCCACCACCACAACCCATTATAGGTGTAAAAGTAGGTATATAGTTACCAGTTGTACCCATATTTTCTGCAGCTGTAGTTCCAAGATAACCAACGCCAAAATAAGTAGCTCCACATGTTGAGTTGCCTATTGCTGGTCCATAAGAAAACAGACCTGCAGACATATCTGCATTACCAGTCTCTGTGGTTAAATCAAACTCGGTTTGATTAGCTGGTGTTGTAAATACAACTTCTACAGTTCTTTCAGTACCGCCTGTAGGTGTGCCAGTTGGAAATACAGTATTTGTAAAATATGCATTTGTATTTGGAAATTTGAAGCCATTATATTTCCAGCCATTATCCCTTTCTGTAGTGGTTCCATTAAATGTTACATTATAATCAGATGTTAGATTTTTCCAAGTAGTAGAATTGGCAGAATGCTGATCATCGCCTAGTCCGACATTATTTATTCCGTCAAAATGAACTACTAAATCGTCGCTACCATCAGAATTTGAATCATGAACATAGTCATTCACAGAACGATATGGAAAGTTATTCCCAATAATTGTGATTCTCTGCCCAGTAGTTGGAATTGCGCTTAATACAGAGCCAAGACATGTTTCCGCTGTTTCATCAGTAATTGTAAAGCATTCCGATGTAGATTCTGGTTTAAGATTATTGTTAATTGCATATGTTACAGCAATTGACGTTGTTAAGGCAAATACTACTAGAATTGATATAAATAATTTGTTTTTTAGAAGCGCTGTTTTTCCCATACTTAATATTATATCACAAAAAAAATAAAAACGATTTTTTTGTAAAGGACAGTGGGGGAAAGTTGTTAGTTTTTTGTAAAGGGCGGAGGGATAAAAAATCCGTAGTTTTTTGTAAAGGCGGTGGAGGAAAGGTCTTAGTTTTTTGATTATGTCGTTTGTTGTATGTTTGCATGTGCAGATTTCGACAAATCGGCGTTTTTGGTTCGATTAATGTCGTTTGTTGTATGTTTTCATGTACGGATTTTGACGAATCGGTGTTTTTGGTTCGATTGGTGTCGTTTGTTGTATACGAGCTAGTTGAGAATATTCGATTATGTAGTTTGTTGCATGTTTTTAGGTATCGATGTTTGATATATGCTCGATTATTGTCGTTTGTTGTCTATTTGATAGCCACTACATATGCAACAAACGACAGTAATCGAAGAGGAAGGGTGTAATTAGACGGATTGGTATCTTAAAATAGGCAACAAACGACACTAATCGAAGAGGAAGGGTGTAATTAGACAGATTTGTACTCTCGGAATTGACAGCGAACGACATTATTCGAGTAATTCTTCAATGATATGTATATATTTTTGGGGATTTAAATAATCTTCATAGGTAAGAACAATCACCGACCAACCTGCTTTGAAAACCAATGAGCGTTTTCTTTTGTCTGAAATCATTTTAGCAGGCTCAGAGTGAAATTCTCGACCATCATATTCAAAGCAAATTTTTTTATCTGGCAAAGCGCCATCGGCGAGCATTATAATCTCATCATCAATACATATGGGATAATTAGGTTGGAAATTTGGCAATCCAAATTTTTTAATTTGTGTATGAATTCGAGTTTCCATAGGAGAATCTGTACCAACAATAATTTGTTTTAGCTGTTTTAGGGCTAATTTGTGACCATTACAATTATAGCGAGTATTGACAAAATTAGAAATTTTTTTCAAAGTAGTAAGCTCATGATTATTTGACACAAATAGGCTGCCCAGTACAACTGATTCTTGAAGTGTCAATTCACGTACCATCGAAAACCATAGCAATTCAGGCGCAACAACTCGCAGTCCATTAATCTTAATAATGGGTATTTTTTCAGTAGGTTTAATTTTTATATAATGAGTTTTTACGTTAGGACGTCTAATTCGTTTTTTATTATTTATAATTGTTAGATGTATAATCTCATCAGTATCTATGCCCCATGGAGTGCCTATATTTAATAGATAAATTGCGGTACTATGACTGAACGCAACGTTTTCTGGAAGCAGTTCTTGAAGCGCAAGACATTTTTCTAAAAGTGTTAATTTTTCAATTCGTGTTTTTTCAGAAATTTTTATTCCACGAAATGGAGCGCTATCGATGTAGCGAGATTTATAATTTATATTTTTTCTATTTGACTTGTAAATGACCATTCGGATATATTACATCATTAATTTTTATTCTGCCAATATGATTATTAAATAATATTAAAACGCAAAAAAATAATGTTAATAACTTTTTTTAAAATCGTACTTTGACCAGTGTTACAAGCAAAGAGCTACTGTTACGAATA
>JAISKS010000044.1 GCA_031260825.1 Bifidobacteriaceae bacterium | reverse complement strand
TAGTGATTTTGGATGTATTTTGTCCATGCGGTGTCGTTCGGGGCATACGAAAACTCTAATTTAGCCTGTGTACAATCAAAAAACTGCTCGTATATATGCCCCGAACGACACCTTACGGACTTAAAGCTAACGGAGACGATTAAATATATGCCCCGAACGACACCTCATGGCGAATTTTTATCAATAATGCAGAAAATGAGAGGTTGGCAGGGTTAAAAAATATCGAAGACATGTTTTTATAAATTAAACACAGTTAAAAAATGTCGATGATATGTTTTTATAAATTAAACACAGTTAAAAAATGTCGAAGACATGTTTTTAACAAATAAACGGGAGCGGATGACGGGAATCGAACCCGCACAATCAGCTTGGAAGGCTGAGATTCTACCATTGAACTACATCCGCTAATTATTTATATTATAACAGATTTTTTTTATAATGCAAGCATCTTAAAAAAAATTGATACTATTGTAACTGTAGTAGATATGTTTTTGGAAATCGCGTTTAGCGTTTTTGTGAAACAAAAAAATTATACGCGTTTAGCGTTTTTGTGAAACAAAAAAAATTATACGCGTTTAGCGTTTTTGTGAAACAAAAAAAATTATACAAGGGTGCGCCCGGAGGAACTCGAATCCCCAACCTCCTCGGCCGTAACGAGACGCTCTATCCATTGAGCCACGGGCGCATAACTAATAAAAAAGATTTATTAGAATATTGATATTATAGCATAAATATTTGAAAATATTGTTATAAAATAACTTTCCCCACAAAATATACGTACCAAAATATACGTACCAAAATACACGTACTAAAATATACGTACCAAAATACATTTACAAAAATATACGTACCAAAATATGCTACAAAAAACCCAACAAACTCATTTTCCCTAATTTTTTGCTATAATAGAATTATGAACAAAATCATTAAACAAATTTTAGATGAAAATATAGATGATATCATAAAACATCGTAGACATATACATCAAAATCCTGAGACAGGCTGGAATGAAAATGAAACCTCAAAATACATTTTTAATATATTACAGTCTTACGGGCTAGCCCCAGAATACCTTACGCCGACTGGTGTATCTGTAGAAATTAAATCCACAAATAATTCCCAAAAGACAATTGCTTTTCGTGCCGATATCGATGCACTTCCTTTTCCAGAGCTGTCGGATTTGCCGTTTAAATCAACAAATCCTAATGCATCGCATCTATGCGGACATGATGTTCATACCGCAATTGTGCTCGGCGTCGCAAAGATTTTGTCAGAGCTACAAGCTAAAGATATGTTACAAAATAATATAAAACTTATTTTCCAACCAGCTGAGGAATTAATTCCAGGCGGCGCGGAACATATGATTGATACTACTGATTTTCTTAACGGCGTGGACGAAATCTACGCTCTTCATGTTGAGCCAAAACTTGACGTTGGTAAAATCGGACTTAGAATTGGCGCGATCACTTCAGCTACCGATGTAATTAATGTAACACTTAATGGAAAAGGTGGACACACTTCTCGTCCCTATTTAGCAGGCGATATGCTATATGCGCTTGGAAAAGTAATCACTGATTTGCCTGCAATTTATCAGCGACATTTTGATTATAGAAGCGTCGTAAATATTACTTGGGGAGCAGTAAAAGCTGGGCTTACTCCAAATGCTATTCCGAGCAAGGCGAAACTAAAAGGAACATTAAGAACTCCAGATTTGGATGCTTGGAAAATGGCACCAGATGTGATACCAAATTTCATTTCGCAAATTGTTGCACCTTATGAAATCACTGCAGATGTTGAGTATATAATTGGCGATCCACCGGTTGTAAATACTGCTGATGAGACAAATAAGATTCGAAAATATGCTACAGATTTGATTGGCGATGAGAATATTGTTGAGTCTGAGCAGTCGCTTGGGGGAGAGGATTTCGCTTGGTATCTTCGTAAAGTGAAAGGTTCAATGCTAAGACTTGGGGTTCATACTCCTGGCGGAAATGCTTATGATTTGCACAGGGGCGATTTGGTGATTGATGAAAAAGCGATACCATTAGCAATTGAATTATTCGCAAATATCGCCATAGATTAAAAAGCCCAAAGCGCCAAAAAAACAAAATCGCCCAAAAAAAACAAAATCGCCCAAAAAAACAAAATCGCCAAAACCCAGAAAGCCCCAAAAAACCTCAAAGCGCCAAAAACATCAAAGCCCCAAAATCCCCAAATCCACAAAAACTCCAAATCACTATAACCCCTCAAATCGCCAAAAAACCTTATAATTATAATATAATTTATATATGTCTATAAGAAAATCTGCGGAATCTAAAGCCCCAAATAAAACTGTTCGCAGCACTGACAACGATACACATATTAAATTAAAATCTAAATTAAGTTCAAAAATAACTAATCTAGAATCCAATAAAATTGTTACAGCAATTGTTGTAAGTGATGGCAATCCTGAGCTATTGGTTGAATGCTTAAAATCTATTATTAACCAAAGTAAACCTGTTAATAATTTAGCTATTGTTTTCACATATAAAGATGAAGTTAAGCCACTTAAACATCAGAAAAAAGACGTCACTCGTAAGGCTGCATCTTCCTCGACATTATCTTTATCTCCAGAAATTCAAAAGATTATTTCACAAATTCCTAAATTTATAGATGTTCAAACTACTCGAATTCCAAAGGCAAAATCTTTCGGAAGTGCGATTGATAAACTAGTATTTTCTGAAGAATTTAAATTTAAAGAATCAGATTATTTTTGGCTTTTTCATGATGATTCTTATACTGATGAAGACTCTCTTAAAATGCAATTCTCTGAGGCTGTTAAAGGTACAGTGGGTATTGTAGGACTTAAACAAATTAATCCAAAAACTAATTATATTGAAGAAGTCGGATATACAATTTCAAAAAACTTTGAACGCACAACATTAGTTGGATATGAAGAAATTGATCAAGGTCAATATGATTCTCGTGAAGATGTTTTTGCAATTGGAATCACTGGTGCATTAGTTGATTCAAAAATGTTTTTTAGCATAAATGGCTTTGATGAAATTGCTGGTACATACGGCGAATCATTAGACTTTTGCTACAAAGCTCATATTGCCGGATACAGAATTTTAGTAGCACCTAAAGCCAGAATTTACCATTATAAACTTAGTTATTATGGTGTTCGTGATATAAAAAATCATAATACAAATGCTTTAAAAAATGCTCCAAGATCTCATAGTAGTGATGAAGTATCTGATTTTGACACATTGATTTTAGACAATAATAAATCACTTTATAAGCGTCGCCAAGCCATTGTTTATCTGCGAATGAAATATACAAGATTATTAATAATTCCATTTTATATAATCATACAATTATTATTATCTCCATTTAAATATATTGTTAAATTATTTAATAAACAGCCTCTTGCTGGATTTCATCAGATCATTTTTGCGTTTGAGAATTTTGCAATTTTGCCTGTTGTATTATTTACAAAATCTAGACTTAGAAAAATCAAAAAAGCTGCTCCTGCAAAATTTAATCCAAAACCTATGTTTGCTACAAAAGCTGATTTAAAAGCCATTAAACAAGATGTGCAATTATTAAAAACTTATAAAGAATATAAAAATTATTTACCAAATTTAACTCAATTAAAAGGCATTAGAAATCTGGCTTCTATAAAACATAATTACCTTGCTGCAGCGCTAATTTTAACTTCTCTTTTCTCATTAATATTCCTATCAGCCAATTCAATAAATGTATTTAATTATTTTTCTGATCCACTTAGTAGCGTTTGGATTGGGCCTAATTTATTAGGTGCATATCTAGGTTATAATGAATTTCTAAAAACATTTTTAGACGGTTCTATTCCATCAGGTTTTGGTTTTGGTACTGTTTTAGCTCCGAGTCTATCTATATTTTTTGTTCTTGCAACAATATTTGCTGGAATGTTAAAACTCGCAATTGGAGTAATTTTAATTTTAGCGATTCCTATTAGTTGCTTTACATTTTGGGTTACTTCTGGTGTCATTACAAGATCAATTTATATGAGATTCTGCGCTAGTATTATCTGGTCTATTTCTCCAGTGTTTTTAAACGATATAATTTCTGGCAAAGTTAATTCCGTTATAGCTTACATAATTATCCCATTATTATTATTTACTTTTATGAAAGCATTTGGATTTGCAAAAACTGATTTCCAAATTCCTATAAAACCAACTGCAAATTCTTATGCTGCATTTATTTTATGTTTTGGTTTATTAATGGGTGTTGCTCCAAATTTATTCTTACCAATTACGTTCATTATATTTTTAATAACAACTACTCACAAAAAATATATCAATAAACATCGACGAGTTTATATTGGTTTTTCATTTGGTATTTTGTTGCTCATCCCAGTAATATATTACTCATTTAGATTAATTCATTTAGGCGGTCTAAAACTATTCTTAGCTTCAAATGATTTCCCAAATAACTTTAAACCACAGAATTTATATAATTCAATAATTGGAAATGATTCAATATTTACAGGTACTATTCAGGACCTTCCAATGGTAATAATGTTTTCTATAATTACAATTATATTTTTCGTTGCATCAAACAGACATAAAGATTCTTATAATTCAAAAATCACAAATTGGATATTTTCTATTTTAATTGCTACAATATTTATTTCTTTAATATCTTCCAGAATTCAGTTCTCTTATGTTTCTGGTGAGCCAGTTTATTTCAGTATTGCGAACTTTGGTATTCTGATTAATTTCATTTTATTAATCGGAATTTGCCTATTACTTCCTAATTATAATCCATTCGCAATTATAAAAAAGAATACTATTAATAGATGGCTTGATACGAACTCTGAAGATAAAGTTATATTCAAACCTTATATCACTATTTTGCTTTTACTATCTATTATTTCTGCAAGTGTATTCGTATTCTTTTCTTCGCAAATATCTACAGATTTAAAACTTCATATTGTAAATGAAAATTATTTAATCCCAACTTCCGCCAGAAAACTTCAACAAAATCTTGATTCTCCTTTCGAGCTAGTTATAAAAAATGGCGATGAAGATGAAGATTTTTATTATACAATTATCAGAAGCGGTGGCAGCGAATTTGTTGATTATTCTCCTGTCCTACAGTTTAGTGATTACGCATATTCATTCGAATCTGAAGGTAATGTTTTAATCAAAGAATTAGTATCACAACTTGCGATTTCCCCTAATACTCAGACAGCTCAAAATTTAGCTAATTTAGGCATAAACGGAATTGTTGTAACAGGTGAAACTCTTCAAAATCCTAATGCGCCAGCACTAGTTGAATCCATCGACTTAACAGATAGATTGGAAAGCGTGATTGATAATGAAAATATGCATTTCTGGAGAATAACTGCCGAGCCTGAGCAGTCTAATATGCTTGATAATTCTGATTCAGAATTCCGCAATTTTCTGTATAAACTTTGGATAATAATTGTGTTCATTTATACAATTAGTTTATTAATTTTGATGATACCAATTAGAGCTCAAAAGATGGATGGTGTTTATGTCTAAAAAAGTAAATAAGATTATCACATCAGATGATTTGATAGATATTAGCAAAAATCTCGATGGTATAGTTGACGATATTGATGATAATTTAAATGAAAATCCTAGCTCTCAAATTTTCAAGTTTTTTGCTACATTTTTAATAGTTATTTTATTTGGTTTTTCTATTATTTCAAGTTTTATTTTTGGCAACGATACATCAACCGAAAATGTCAAAAAACCAATCGGACAATCTCAAACTATTAATACTTCAAACGCATCAATTTTATGCCCAGGTGCGATTGAGCCTTATGACGAATATGAAGGAATTGAAGGCGCATATTCTTCTATGCCAACCAAACCCGAAGTACAAAATATATTTTTAGGTTTAGGATTGAATGATGAAAATCCGATTCAAAAACTTGGTTATGACAAAAATGATACATTAGGAAATATTGATATAATTAATGGAGATTTCGACCTTGCAGTTGCGATAAACCCTGACCCTACACCTTCAGTATTTTATTCTTCTAATGACCCAGATCAATCAAAAACTGGCATAGCAGGTGTGTCGATTTCAAAATTAAATGATGGTGATTTTAAAGGTATTTCCACAGCGAATTGCACTGTACCATCTACGGACACTTGGCTTGTAGCCAATGAAACTTTTTCACAAAACTCAAATATTTTAATGCTATATAATCCAAATCTTACATCAGCAAATGTTGCTTTAACAGCATTTGGTACAGACGATCCAACTGTCATATCAAAAAATGTTTTCTCGATTGAATCCGGACTTTCTACTGCAGATGTGTCGAGTTTACAATACTCTGCATCAAAACAAATTTCTGTACCAGGCGGCGAATTCGTAAAAGTACCACTTGGATCTGGCGCTGCTGATCAAGATGCTTTAATCATTAATGTGAAATCTTCTGGCGTTAAAATTTCCGCGCAAATTCAAAGTTCAATTCTTGATGGAATTGTATCTCTTGGAAGTGACTATTCATCGCCTACCGCTACGCCATCAAATGAATTAGTAATCCCTGGAATTTACAAAAGTGAATCAGCAAATTCGAAATTAGAAATATTAGGATTTTCTGATATAAAAATTGACTTAGATTTGATTAATTCAGATGGTACTATTTTTTCGAAAAAACTTGATTTAGAGTCTGGCAAAGTTACTATTTTTGACCTTAATGAAAACGAACTTTCTGCAGGAAAATATACTGCAGTTCTAAAAACTGACTGTTCTGAGAGTTCACTTGAGTGTCTAATAGTTGGCGGTGCTGTAACGAGAAATGCGACAGAACTCGCTTATACTACTGCAATAAAAAGTGCTAATTCATTGATAATTCCTTCAACAAATTTTGCACAAGGTACGCTTAATTTATATTCCTCCGAGACTGAAAATGCAATAGTTATTTCATATAATAATGAAGGTGTAGCTGTAAAAACAACAGAAATTGCTTTTGATAAAAAATATATTGCAATTCCAATTAGTGATTTATATGATCAAGCTGATACGCTTGGTGGCATTCAAATTGTTAGCTTGGATTCTACTGAACATGAAATCTACGCTAATATTAATTTATCTACATCTAATGGATATTTATCAACTATAAATTCTTATAGTACAGATTTGATTACAAAAAATGTTAATATTTACCGATTAGAATTATTGAAATAAGGAACTAAGATATGAATAATGAAATCACTTTAAAAGAGCATAATTCCATATATAAAAATAGATTTCTTGAGCTAATTGAAGACAAAGTTGATCTGCATTTTCCCGATGGTAGAATTGTAGAAGATGCGCAGAGAACACTGGTTAAAAAGGGTGGGGCAGTAGTTGTTGTAGCTGTTCGTGAAGACGGAAAAATTGCGATTGTGAAACAGTCAAGATATGGTGCTAATAATGACTATATATTTGAACTTCCTGCGGGCGTAATTGATGATAATGAGGATCCGCAAACTGCTGCTATTCGCGAAACAAATGAAGAGGTAGGATATAGTGTGAAATCCTGTGAGCTACTTTTTGACGCGTTCACATCTCCTGCTTGGACTAGCGAATATCTGTATTTATACTATATTGAGCTTGGTGAAAAAACTGAGCAAGATCTCGATCATGATGAATATGTTGAGGTACATTTTTATACTGAATCCGAACTTGATGAGTTAATTTTTTCAAATCAGATCAAAGATTTTAAAACTATTGCGGGTTATCTTTATGCAAAAACCGCATCACTTTTACCTAAAAAGTAAAGTCACTTTTGCCTAAAAAGTAAAATAACTTTTGCCTTAAAGTAAGACCTTTTTTTTAAATGCGAGTATGCTTTTTTATCCTAAAAATAGTAGCACCACTACCACTTAGCATAACTTTATCATCAGGAAATTCACGTCTTAACTCATCGAGTTTCACCCCTATTTCAGGAACTATGTATCGAGCAGCATCCTCAAGATCATTATCTCCAGAGCCACCCATTTTGTCATAAGTATCAAAAACAAAAGCTGTACTAAGCTGCGTATCCATTTTGTAAATTTCAATTTCTGGTACAGGAACAATTAACTTATTCAGAACCTCTCCATAATGAGTTCCCTCAAATATATCGCCTTCACCATTATTAATTTTATACATTACCGCAACATCTGCACCCAAGCCTGTAAGTACATTCATACGCGTTTCTTCGGGGAGTTTTCCGCTAAATCTTTCTAGCAAAATAATTATTGCAGCAGCATCAGATGACCCGCCAGCCATACCTCCACCGATAGGAATATTTTTTTCATAATCAACATAAAATGTATAATTGGGCATATCTGAATAGTACGATTTGATAGCTTTATATACGAGGTCGTCCGTCTTATTATGCTCCCCATTTATAATAATAGTACCGTCAGAATCATCTGCTGCAACAGATAATTTCACAGTATCATATATTGGTGCTTTGCAAAAAATAGTATATAGCAAATGATAACCTTTTTCGTCAGTGCCGCGAATTTTAAGCTTAAGATTTACTTTTCCGTATGCTTTAATACTATCTTCAAATTCGTACATAATTATCCCAGATTAATGAGCTGCATCAAGCAAATTCGCTCCAACACCTATCGATACAGGGATTGGTACGCTTAACTTTACAGTATCTTCCATAGCTTTCAAAATAAAAGATTTGAGCTGATCCTCTTCGCCGTCCGCAACTTCGAATACCAATTCATCATGAATTTGAAGTATCATTCGAGATTTCAAATCACTATCATTAAGTAATTTGGAAATTTTTAGCATTGATATTTTTATAATATCAGCAGCACTTCCTTGGATCGGAGCATTAAGTGCAATGCGATCTGTAGCAGTTTTATCAAATTTTGACATAGCTGAAAAATTAGATAAATATCTTCTACGATTCAAAATAGTTGAAGTATATCCATTCTCATTTGCAATTTTAATAGAGTTATCTAAATATTCTTTTATAGTAGAAAACTCTGCAAAAAATTCTTCTGTGATATGCTTAGCTTCTTGATAACCAACATTTAAATCTGCTGCAAGTCCGAATGTTGTAAGTCCATAAGCTAAGCCGTAAACAAGGGATTTTATTGAATTTCTTTGAGCAGTTGTTACATCATAATAATCAATGCTGTATACTGATGATGCGATATATTTATGCAAATCTTGTCCATTTTTGAAAGCCTCAATTGTCTTGGAATCACCTGCAAGATGTGCCATAATTCTCATTTCAATTTGAGAATAATCGGCACTAATAAGATTTTTATATCCATCGCTAGGAATAAAAGCAGCGCGAATTTTTTTGCCAATTTCTTTTTTGAAAGGTAAGTTTTGTAGGTTAGGATTTTTTGAACTTAGACGTCCTGTGCCAGTATTAAATTGTAAGAAAGTTGTATGAATAATATCATTTTCATCAGCAGCTTTTATAAGACCTTCAATTGTTGTTTTTAGCTTTGAATACTCACGAAAATCTTGTAAATTCTTTAGAAAACCTGCTACAATATTATCATCAGTTTTTTCAATTAATTTCGATATTGCCTTAGCATCGGTTGTATAACCAGTCTTATTTTTTTTAGTTTTCGGTAACTCTAATACATCAAATAAAATCGTTTGAAGTTGTTTCGGAGAAGATAAATTAAAATCCTCAGTATTATCAAAATTATCAAAAATTAAATTCTTCGCAGACAGTTCAGATTCGCTATGTTTTTTTGCAATATCTTGAAGCGCATCAGACAGAATCGAAGGATTAATTTTCACACCTGTATTATTCATTTTTTCAATAACGGATGTCAATTCATATTCTAATTCAAATAATTCAGCCTGCCCATTTTCATTAATCGCTTTCATAAGTGTTTCCAAATCATCATCCTCAAATGAATCATCTTTAGAATATTTTATATACAAATCAGGATCTGTGATATATCTCGCAACTTGAAGTTTTATATTTTAATCTGTTACAGAATTTTCCGCTACAGCAACATCCGCAATAGTATCCGGTACAGAATTACTAGAATTATTAGATACACCAAACAAATCATCTGCATCAAAAAGTGCAGGCTGAGTGCTCACATTTGATACTTTTGGAACTTCTTTAATTGAACTAGTAGTAGTAGTAGTAGTATTAAATATGTTTTTAGCAAGCGTCAAATTATCAGAATCGTCCTTAGAATCAGCCCTAGAATCAGCCATAGCATTTTTATCAGAAT
>JAISKS010000009.1 GCA_031260825.1 Bifidobacteriaceae bacterium | reverse complement strand
ATGATTACCCTTGTAAAATCAGCCCTTACTGCCGAGCGCATTTATCAAATTTCAGCAGCAATTAATGGCGAAAGTTTTTTGGCAACTGTAAATAAAAAAATTGATGGTGAACAATTAGCCACATTACAAAATGAAGGAGCATATTATTCTTTGCTAGTTCAAACGGGATATCTCACATTTGACGAATCTGAATTGGATGATAATTATATGTTAAAAATTCCAAATACTGAACTCAAAAAAGCATGGCAAAGTTATATTTTAGATAAACTTTACTTAACAAATCTTCATAAAATTATCGATATGTTTAATTCATCTGAAAATTTAGAGTATATGTTGCCTGAATTAATGTATGACAAACTCTCATTCTTCGATTTCAAACAAGAAACTCACGAAGTAATTTATCATGTGTATATTGCTGGATTGCTAGCTGCTGCTGGGATTCCTTTCAAATCAAATCGCGAATCAGGTCGTGGTAGATATGATATTTTCACTAACCAAAATGGCATAAACTACATTTTCGAATTCAAAAAAGCTACAACAGCTGAAAATATTGAGGAATCTTCGAGCGAGGCAATTGCTCAAATCCGCGACAAAAACTACGCAGCAGATATTGAGAATAATGATCCAACTTACTTAGTTGGTATTGGATTCCATCTAAAAGAATCTCAAGTTAAAATCGACCAACTATAAACTCCACGCACTGTCATTCCCGTACCATATAATCGCGAGCTCGCTCGACCAAATAATCCCAAATAATTCAAACTTTTAATATATAATAAAATTATGAACGAAATAATCTGCCCAAATTGCAAAAAACCTTTTACAATCGATGAATCCGGTTATGCCGATATTTTAAATCAGGTACATTCTGCCGAATTTGACAAGGAGCTACAATCCAGACTGCAACAGTTTACTTCCGAAAAAGAACTTGAATTAAAACTAATTTCTGAAAATGCTAATATCGAAAAGCAACTCGCTGTCACAACTGCTGTTACAGATCTGAAAGCTGAGCTAGAAAAAACCAAGTCTGAATCTCAATTAAAGCAATCTGAAATTACGCATAAATACGAATCTGAAATTGCTATAAAAAATAATGAAATTCAAAACAAAGAAAATCAAATTACTCAAAAATATGAGTCTGAATTAAAACTAAAAGATGAAACAATTGATCGTTTAAAAGATATGAAATCCAAATTATCTACCAAAATGGTTGGGGAAACTTTAGAGCAACATTGTCAAATTAAGTTCGATGAAATTAGGGCTACAGCATTTCCGAATGCTTATTTTGAAAAAGATAATGATGTAATTGCAGGAAGCAAAGGTGATTTTGTCTACCGTGATTATGTAAAAAACACAAGTTTTGTACCAAATGCAAATGAAGTACCAAATACAAATGACGTATCAAATATAAATGAAGATCTTCCCAAAGATATCGAATATATTTCAATAATGTTCGAAATGAAAAACGAAGTTGAGGATACAAAAGACAAAAATAAGAATGAAGATTTTTTCAAAAAACTTGACAAAGATCGCGAGAATAAAAACTGTGAATATGCAATTCTTGTGAGTATGTTGGAGCAGGATAATGAACTTTATAATCAGGGGATAGTTGATGTATCGCATAAATATCCTAAAATGTATGTAATTCGTCCGCAGTTTTTTATCCCAATAATTACACTACTGAGAAATACTGCGCTTAAATCCGTAGAAGCCAAAAAAGAATTAATTGAAATGAAAAGTCAGAATATTGATATTAATAATTTCGAGGAAAAATTATTTGGAATCCGTGACAAAATTAATCGCGATTATAAACTTGCTGATGACAAATTTAATCAGGCTGTAAAATCTATTGACGAAGCTATAATAAAACTTCAGAAAACTCGCGAAGCACTTGTTGGAAGTGTCGATAAATTAAGACTTGCAAATGATAAAGCTGAGAATCTCACTGTGAAAAAACTCACATATGGCAACCCAACTGTCGCACAAAAAATCAAAGATAACAATAATTAAAAATTCCAAAAAATATTCACCCAAACCCCACAAAAATACCCATATATATATATATATATATATATGCTATAATATAACTATGAAATATAAAATCATATTAGCCCTAGCAATTCTAACAACAATCTCCGTATCTGCATACGCACTAAACAACCTAACTCCATCAGCTACTGACCAAAACTGCATCACTCCATACGAAACAGTAGAAGGACAACAGCCATTACAGCTTTGCATTCAAGAATCCATCCCAACAGCAGTAACCACCGCAGGTGGAAAAATCCAAGTTTTTGGCACGAATCTTCCATACTCTTCAACAAGCGATTATTATGATGGCGGACATCTAAAAGTACAATATGATGCGATAAATAATGTCGGCGATGGAGATTTAAACCACTCAACATCCACATCAACTTGGAAAAATATTGCTCAATCAAGATCTACCGAAAGTGGCGCAGACGATTTAATAAAACAAGGCTCAGAAAACGGCTGGAATTCAACAGGATGGGTTGCAAAAAATGGAACATATTGGCAAACTGCAAATAATGTTGTAAATTTCCCAACAGGTACAGCCGCAAGAACAACTGAAATGATCTTTAAAACATCTGAGTCTCTTTCAATGACCTCTTTGGGAAATATGGAATTAGCAAAATATGGGACAACTAGTAAAGGTAGACAATGGGGTCAAAGATATTCGGATTATTCATCTAATGATTTGGGATTTATGGCTATGAATGGACATTATTTGGATATAAGATTTGGTAATTTATATGAAAATATGTCTGACTATTACACTAATAATAAACTTATTAATTTTGGTATTTCTTTTTCAAATAATGAAGTTACTAAGGATACTTTTAAAGTTTTTTCAAACGGAAATCAAATTTCTCCAAATCAAATTGAATTTAAAATAACTGATTCCTATACAAATATAATTAATACTAATCCAGAATCAAAATTTATATTTGGAAATTCTGGAAAAGACGATGGATATACATTATATGCATACCGAGTTTACGATTCAGTACTTTCATCTGCACAAATTAAACAAAATTATTTAGCAGATAAAAACAGATTTCTTTCACTTCCAACTGCTACAATTGATAATCAACCTTGTAATAATTTTATGCTAATATCTAAAGAATCTTTTACCTGCACAGTCCCAGCTAGTTTAACCCCAGGTGCTCATGATATTAAAATTACTTATGAAGGCCAAACTGCAATTTTAGAAAATGGAATACAAATACAAGACCCTTCTATTTCCACAGTTTCTCCTAGTGTCGGACCATCTGGAGGTGGTCAGCGAATCACAATTTACGGCCAAAATTTCCCTTATGCGCCAGCTTCCAATTATGCAGAAGGCGCATCAGCACATTATGATGCAATCGATAATCTAGGATTGGGCGATTTCTATCATTCCGATACAACTACCACATGGAAAAATCTAGCATCTAATGTTGACAATTTATTTTTGCAAGGTACACCAACTGGAGGCGGATGGAGTTCAAACGGATTCCTAGTAAAAAATAATGCTTATTGGTCAACTGTTTCAAATGTACAAAACTTTCCATTAGGTGGGTCAGATAGAACTGCAGAACTTGTATTTAAAACTGGACCTTCAGTGCCAACCAGCAATATTTATATCGCTGATTATGGCGGAACTGCAGGCAGAGGTCAACAATTTGGTCAACGTTATTCTATTGGATCTACTAATAGTTTCTATCTATTAAACGGACATTTTTTGGATGTATCAACTTATGCTGGCTCATATTATAATAATAATTTATATACACCTAATAATTTCAATTCGTTTGCAGTAGCTTTTCATGGCCCTACAGTCGACCAAAATAATTTCTTTGGCTATACTAATGGCGAAAAAATTCAGACATCTTCTTTAAGATATTTAAATAGTTCCACAGCTAGTGGCTATGTGTCTGAAACTAATACACAAGCAACAAATTTCACTTTTGGAGCTAGAAATAATGCCGATTCTACTTCGATTTCTAATAATTTTAGTCTGTATGCTTACAGAATATATCCACGCCAACTTACGGCAAAAGAAGTTGCACAAAATGCATATAATGATAAAATCAGATTCACAGATGTACCCGAAGTAAAAATCGCAAATAATACATGTGCAAATGTTGTTGTAATCTCGCAAACTGCCCTTCAATGCACAACACCATCCGGTACAGCAAACACATATGCTGAAGTTAAAGCTACAATTAATGGCAAACAAATCACAATATCCGCCGATTCACATTATTATAAATATGCAGCTGCCGGAGAAACATATGTTACATCAATTTCTCCAGCAGCTGGCCCTACTTTTGGTGGTACATTTCTGACATTAACTGGAGAAAATATCGGATCAGATAAAGTTGGATCAGTATTGATTGGATCTAATCCTTGCATTCTATCTGGCATCGCAAACGTTTCTCAAAATGCTACACAAATTGTATGCAAAGTTCCAGCAAGAGGTACTGCAGGCGGAAATACTGCGGATATAAAACTACTAAACCTAAGTGATGAAACTGTTTTAACAATTCAAAACGGTTTTAATTATGGTTCAAGACCAGTTTAGTGTCTTGAATCCCTTTCATTTTTTAATATTTTTGTTTCATTTTTTAAATTCATAATACTATTATATCACAAAAAAAACGATTTTTTTCATATTTTTTT
>JAISKS010000034.1 GCA_031260825.1 Bifidobacteriaceae bacterium | reverse complement strand
AGATCTTAATCAAATTATAGGACAACAAAATGCGAAAAAGATTTTAGAAATCGCAGCAGCTGGAAGACATAATTTATTATTAGTGGGACCGCCTGGTACAGGCAAAACAATGCTGGCTAATAGAATTATCACAATTTTGCCTAAATTAGATATTGAAGAATCACTTGAAGTCACGAGCATACATTCGATTAAAGGTAATATGAAAATAAATAAATTAATAGATACGCCAGTTTTTCAGGCGCCTCACCATACAGCCACAGCTCCATCTATAGTGGGCGGAGGTTCGGTTGCGCTTAAGCCAGGACTTGTATCTCTTGCTCATAAAGGTGTTTTATTTTTAGATGAGGCTCCAGAATTTTCTCCGCGTGTTTTACAAACTCTTCGTGGTCCATTAGAATCCAAAGAAGTGATAATTGACAGAATGCGTGGGAGTGTATCATATCCAGCTGACTTTCAAATTATACTAGCTGCAAATCCGTGTCCTTGCGGAATGTATATCGGTCGTGCTGAAAAATGTACCTGTAGTAGCAGCAAAAGAAGCTCATACTTTTCAAGATTATCCGGACCACTTCTAGATAGAATTGACCTAAGCGCAACATTAGTTTCTGGCAATCATAATAAGCAAAATGAACATGATGATTTAAATGAGTTAAATGAATGTTCGCAGACAATTCGCGAGCGTGTAACAATTGCTAGATATCTTCAAAAAACTCGGTTAAAAAATACGCCGTGGATTTATAATAGTGAAGTTCCAGGTTCATATTTAAGAAAATATATTGGTATGGATAATGAAATTTTAGAGATAATTAATAAATATGTCAATATGGAAAAACTTTCACTTAGGGGCGCTGATAGAAGTATTAGAACGGCATTTACGATTTCGGATTTGCGCAATGCAAAAATATTGATCGCGAAATATCCTAGTGGAGTTGTGGATAATGCAACTGATTTAGAAATTGTTGAATTTGCAAATATGGTACCAACTAAAGAAGATTTGTATTATGCAATTTCAATAAAACCAAATGATATTAGTTCGTACATTTAAAAATAAAGGAGAATTATGAAAAATATAAATATGGTACAAATTGCCGATCCAGATTATCCAGAAAAACTAGTTGAAATATTAGGAGATTTGACTCCAAAAAATATTTACTATATAGGAGATATTTCGATTATAAATAAATCTAATTTCATTGCATTTGTGGGCTCAAGAAATATGAGTGATTATGGAAGAGAAGTGACGCAAAAATTAACTTATGATACTATAACATATGGATATGGAATAGTATCTGGAGGTGCACTTGGCGTAGATATTACTGCGCATAAAATTGCTTTAAATCAAAAAGCTCCTAATATTGTTGTTCTGGCTGGCGGATTAAATGAATTTTATCCGTCTAGGAATTCTAAGATATTTGAAGAAATTATTGATTCGGGGGGAGTTGTAATATCTGAATATGAACCAGAAATGCCTTCGCTTGCAAGAAATTTTTTAGAGCGCAATAGGTTAATAGCGGCACTTAGCGAGGCAGTTGTTGTGACAGAAGCAACATGGCGAAGTGGCGCATTATCAACAGCAGCTCATGCAAACGATTATGATATACCTGTAGGCGCTGTGCCTGGTTCAATCAATAGTCCAACGTCAGCAGGCTGTAATAAAATAATTAGAGATATGAGAGCTGAACTTATAAGTGATTTTTCGGAAGTATTATGTTTGACAAATGGAATATCAAAACGACTTAAAATTGAAGATGAAAAATCCGCTTTGTTTGATTTTGAATGTACCAAATTAATCGATAGAATGTCTATATTTGAGCAAGACGTGTATACTGCCATAAAGCGACATAGATATAGGGATGTTGAGACAATTATGAGATTTTCAAATCAGCCAATTGAAATTGTCATGACATGTTTGGGGAAATTCGAGCTTGACGGTATAATAAAAAACAATGGAAGGTCGATGTATAAACAATTATAAAAATCATATAGAAACTGGTATAATCAAATTATGAATAAAAATATTGCAATAAAACTTGATGGACAAAAAATCTATAAAGAAGGACTTGAGGATTTAAAAACTCAGATTTGTGATTCTCCCACATTAGGAATTAATCAGATTTCTACTTCTCCCACATTGGGAATTATTCAGGTTGGCGATAACCCAGCAAGTACAAAATATGTAACTTTAAAAATTAAAGATATTGAATATATTGGCGCAAAATCAGTTCTAAAAAAACTTCCTTCATCGCATACTACTGAGCAGATTATTGAGGCTGTAAATGATTTTAATAATGACAAAAATATAGATGCATATATTGTTCAACTTCCGCTTCCAGACCATATAGATACTGAGCTTGTTTTAAATTCTATTGATCCAAAAAAAGATGCTGATGGTTTGCATCCGATAAATGTAATGGGTTTAATTGACACAAAAACCAGCACTCCGATTGCCTGCACACCGCTTGGAATTATACAGCTTTTGAAATGCTACAATATTGAAACTGATGGAGCGAATGTTGTGATTGTTGGCCGAGGAGCCACAGTTGGTCGTCCGCTTAGTTTGCTTCTTAGCAATTCAGAATATAATAGTACTGTAACGCTTGCACATTCGCATACTAAAGATTTACAGGAATTATGTAAAAACGCAGATATTTTGGTAGCCGCAACGGGCTATCCTGGACTTATTAATAAGGATTTTATTAAAGTTGGTGCTACGGTTATCTCAACTGGTGTTACATATATTGATGGAAAACTTTGTGCAGATACTACTGATGATGTGGCTGAAGTTGCGGGATATTTGACACCTAATCCTGGGGGAGTAGGTCCTATGACAAGGCTTTGTTTGCTGAAAAATTTGATTACTATAGCGAATAAATAATCTTATAATATACGCTATTTTCCGGCTATTATATGACATCTATATATCAATAATACATATTTATAAGTGTATAATATTATTATGAAAATATATAATTCCAGGATAAATTATGTCAAAGATATTTGAATATTCCCCTGATGATTTCGTTCATCTTCATGCTCATACTGACTTTTCAAAACTTGATGGTGCTGCTAAAGTCGATAATTATGTTCAAAAAGTTTTTGAAAATGGACAAACTGCAGCGGCTATAACTGATCATGGATATCTTCATGGTATTTGGGATTTTTTCAAATCATGTGCCAATCTTGCCCAAAAACAGGGCGCTCCATCTGCATCAGCTGGAAAACCTTGGCAATCTGGTACAATCGGCGACGACTGGCCTGTGCGTCCAATTATGGGAATCGAAGCTTATTTAACCCCAGGCACTCATCGCACAGATAAAACAAAAGTTCAATTTGGTTCTCCCGGACTCCCAGGTTATAATCCAAAAGATGACGTAAGTGCATCTGGTACATATACCCACATAACGCTCATTGCAGAAAATGATATTGGTATGAACAATCTTATCAAGGCAGCGAGTCGCGCCGGAATTGACACGCCTTTTTCTAAATATCCTAGGTTTGATATTGAACTTTTAGAGACTTATCATGAAGGTTTAATCGCTACAAGTGGATGCGCGAGTTCAGAAATAAATACACTTCTTCGAATTGGTTTATATGATAAAGCGCTTGAATCTGCTCGTAAATTTCAAGAAATTTTTGGCAAGGAAAATTACTATATTGAGTTAATGGATCATGGTATTGAGTTCGAAAGAAAAACTCTTGCTGATTTGGTTAAATTAGCCGAAGCTATCGATGCACCATTTGTTCTTACAAATGACCTCCATTATATAGGTCCTGAAAATGCTAGCGGACAAGAGGCTCTTCTTTGCGTCAATAGTGGTAACAAATTAAACGACCCTGACAGATTCAAATTTGACGGCGCTGGATATTATGTAAAAACTGCCGATGAAATGTATGAAGTAATTGCTGCGATGCCACATTTAACTGATGCGCAAAAAGAGCAGGCATTCAAAAATACAAAAAAAATTGCTGATCGATGCAATATAAGTTTTAAACCAGCAAAGCTAGGAATCAATCCTGAAACTAAAAAGTTTGAAGCAACAAACGTATTTATGCCACAATTTCCTCTTCCTGAAGGTCATACAAACGACTCGTATTTTCTCGAATTAATTGAGCAAGGAAAGAAGCGAATTTACGAATCTCCTGATGCAAGAATTCCGCTAAATGATAAAATTCAAAAACAAATTGATTATGAAACAAGCGTGATTTTAGAGATGGGATTCAGTGGATATTTTATTGTGGTTGCTGACTTTATAAATTGGGCAAAAACTAATGATATTATGGTTGGACCTGGTCGTGGATCGGCTGCAGGCTCGATTATCTCTTATTTACTGGGCATAACCACACTTGATCCTCTTGAACATAAACTTATTTTTGAGCGTTTTTTGAATCCAGAACGTATTTCGCTTCCTGATATTGACGTTGATTTTGAGCAGGGCGGACGTAATAAAGTGATTGAATATTGTTCACAAAGATATGGCGTGGAAAATGTTGCGCAGGTGTCAAATTTCGCGATAATCAAAGCTAAACAAGCATTGAAAGATGCTACACGAGTACTAGATTTGCCAGCTTCTATCGGCAATAAAATCACTTCGATTTATCCGCAAGTATCTATCGCGGAAATGCCTCCACTGTCTGTTGTCGATGATGAAAATAATGCGTATTGGAAGAAAAAGAATTTTTCATTTTCAAACACAAAAGAATTTTTAGAATTTATGCAAAACGATTCTGCAAATATTCCTACTCCTACAAATGCTGGCACAGCCTCGAATCGCGAGATTCTTGCATTGGCAAAACAGCTTGAAGGATTAGTGAGGGGTAGCGGAATTCATGCATCGGCTGTGCTCATTTCACCCGTACCGCTTAATGAAGTAATTCCAACAATGATGCGTCTTGCAGATGATGCTCATGTCACTCAACTTGAACATCATGCTTGCGAAGAACTTGGACTTGTCAAGATGGACTTTTTGGGAATCGCCAATCTTAATTCAATGCGTGAAGCGCTGGCAAATATTGAGCTATTAGGCAAGGAAGTACCAGATATAAATAAAATTCCGCTTGATGAT
Source organism: Bifidobacteriaceae bacterium (assembly GCA_031260825.1). GTDB lineage: Bacteria > Actinomycetota > Actinomycetes > Actinomycetales > Bifidobacteriaceae > JAISKS01. The sequence goes on along the minus strand of JAISKS010000034.1, from coordinate 10,914 downwards.
CCAAATACTTTTGCGCTCTTTAAAAGAGCTGATACGCTCGGTGTTTTTCAGTTTGATGGAGCAGGTATGCGCGACCTAATTAATCGAATGAAGCCAGAAACTTTCGAACATATTTCCGCTACAATCGCTTTATTTAGACCAGGTCCTATGGGACAAAACACGCATACGAAATATGCTGATCGTAAAAATGGTAAAGAGAAAATCACTCCGATACATCCTGAGGTTGAGCAAGCCCTCAGCGAAATCGTAAGTGAGACTTATGGGCTTATTGTTTATCAGGAACAAATCCAGCAAGCAGGTGTGGCACTCGCAAACTTTACACTCGGCGGTGCAGATGAGCTCAGACGTGCCATGGGTAAAAAAGATCCTAAAGCTCTAGAAAAACAAAAGATACCATTTTTTGCAGGTATGAAAGAAAATGGATATTCTGAAGAAGCTGCCCAAACAGTTTGGGATTATTTCTTACCATTTGCTGAGTACGCGTTTAACCGTGCACACTCGGCTGCGTATGGTCTAATCGGATATCAAAACGCTTATCTAAAAGCAAATTATCCTGCAGAATTTATGGCTGGTACATTAACTTCCAATAATAATAAACCTGAAAGAATTGCATTATATCTTAGTGAATGCAAAAAAATGGGTATTAAAGTTTTGCCTCCAGATATCAATCTTTCAACAACTTCATTTGTGCCAAAAGATGATAAGCATATTATGTTTTCTCTCCAAGGGCTTGCAAATGTTGGTGAAGCTGTTGTGCATGAGATAATAAAAACTCGTGAAGAAAAAGGTGATTTCAAATCGTTTTTTGATTTCATAAATAAAGTACCACAAAAAGTTTCTAATAAGCGAGTAGTTGAATCCCTTATAAAAACTGGTTGTTTTGACACTCTTCATCCTAATAGCCGTCATGCATTATTTATGATTCATGAGGAAGTTGTTAATTTTGCATCCAAAAAGAAATTAGAAGATCAGAAAATGGGTCCAAGTTTATTTGATTTAGGTCAAACTCCTGATGTCGATGATTTATATGATTTCAAGCATTTTACAATTCCTCAAATTAGCGAATGGGCATCTGAAATAATGCTTAAATTTGAAAAAGAATTAATGGGTACATATATTTCTGCTCATCCACTTGACGGAAAAACAGAGTATTTTGAAAAACAAAAATGTTATAAGATCGCTGAATTAGCAGGGCTAAATGGACATGGACTTCGTAATGGTAGTAATGTAAAAGTGGGCGGAATTATTACAGCAGTTAATCGACGTACTTCGAAAAATGGAAAAGAATTTGCCACGCTTCTGCTCGAAGATATCACTGGTGAAATCGAAATCACTCTTTTTGGAAAGTCATATTCGGATAATGAATTTGCGCTACAAAAAGATGGCTATGTGATTATAAATGGTAAATGTGAATTCGCTGAACCTACTCTCGATGCTAATGGAGAAGCTGATTCTGGCGGAGATCGACCTCCTAAACTTATTGGTTTTGCTGTTGAGCAAGTTAATTTCGCCAAAGAAATTGCTAATTTAAATCTTAGAATTAATCCTGCTTATGCTTCACAATCTAATTTTGAAAAATTAAAAGAAGTTCTAATGCGCCCTGAATATAAAGGCAAATCACCTGTTGTATTATTCTTATTTAACCGCGAAAAAACTGAAGATGATTATCAAATAATTATGCCTACTGAAACTTGGGAACTTCCTTCGATAATGATTGATATTTCAAATTCAGAATTGCTTGTTGAAATCAAAGCTCTTTTTGGGCTAGATGCGATTATCACAGAATCTGAACTTGTGAATTATTTAGTTAAGCCTAGTTAAACTAATACTATTTAAGCCGTTTGCACGCGCCGCTAAACTAGCCAACTCCAATGCTCAGCCAGCCAACTTTTACCCAACTACATCTTCTAATTTATACGCATCTTCAATATTATAATCAGCAATTTTCGTGCGTCTTAGCTCAGTCAAATATCCATCAGTACCAAGCGCCAGAGCTATATCTTTTCCAAGAGTTCTAATATATGTACCACTACTCACATGAGCTTTAAAAGTCAAAAACGGATAATCATATGAAATTAATTCTGAATCATATATAGTAATATTTCGCGGTTTCATTTCGGGAGTTTCGCCCGCTCTAGCAAGCTTATATGCTCGCTCTCCATCAATTTTTATTGCAGAATATATTGGGGGAGTTTGAGTGATTTCGCCTGTAAACTTTTGTAAAACCTCATTAATCTCCTCCTCTGTAGGCACAATAGGCAAAATATCTTCAGAATTAAATGGTACTATTTCTCCTTCAGGATCATCAGTTGTGCTCGAAAAACCGAGTTTTACAGTTGCGATATATTCTTTATCTTTTTTCAAAAACTCATCAGATAGTTTTGTGTTTTTTCCGGTTAAAATTATTAATAGCCCAGTTGCGAAGGGGTCTAGAGTGCCAGTATGACCTACTCGAATCTTTTTTAATCCTGTCTCTTCGCGAAGTTTTGTACCTATTTGCGTGCGAATTGTACCGCGTATTTTTGATACAACTCTAAAAGATGACATACCTGCGGGTTTGTCGACTAATAAAATATTGTCAACTGATTCAAAAATCATACTAATTTTTTTTGAAATTAAAGTGAATTAATTAGCTCAACTAAACTAACTTTATCGAGTGCACCAGGTTTATTATAAACCAAATTTCCATCCTTAAAAATAAATAAAGTTGGTACAGAACTGATGCCAGCATCAAGCGTGTAATCTTCATGTATATCAATATCTACCTTAGTAAAATAGGCTTGTGCATACTCAGGCATATCAGATACATCCTCAAAAATTGGACCGAATTGTTTGCAAGGACCACACCATGTTGCCCAGAAATCAATAAGCACTAATTCATGCTCATTAATAATATTTTTTATAGTTGTTTCATCAAAATTCTGTATACTCATAATATACAATTATATCAAAAATATTATATAATAGTATTATGAACAACCCAAATGATAATAATCGAGTCTCTAAAAGACCAAATTCTAATGGTCATAGCTCCAATTCGCACAGTTCTAATGATCGCTCTAAGCATTCTAAAAAATCACAAAAAAAACATCGTGCTCATCGAATTAATATTGAAGAAAATAGTCTTTTAGGTTATGAAATTAATCAGGCAAAATTATCAAAATCAGAAGCTCCTTTAAAACAAAAAATTGCTAGAAAATATCAAGGTACACTTCCTTCTGCAGCTGCAGCAAGTGTGAATTACAGATCTTCAATCCATAGAAGAATCCGAATTGTCTTAATTTTCCTTATAACATTCGCATTAGCCGTAACACTTATTTTATTAAACGATATTTTTTATAGCGCAGACACAATTACATGGAATCCGCTTTCACAAGAGGATCGCGCACCTATTGATGATAATGCCGGCAAATCTTTAAATATATTATTGATCGGAATTGACAGTCGCGATGGTGATAATGTGAATTATTCAGGTGGCGATAAATTAATAGGAAATTATCAATCTGATACATCAATTTTGTTACATATTTCATCAGATAGAAAACGCGTTGAGGCTATTTCGCTTCCTAGAGATTTGATTGTTGATGTACCAAGTTGTAAAATGACTGATGGAACATATACGAAAGCTCGCGACGATGTAATGCTTAATTCTGCCTTTGCTACAGTTGCAAACGCATCAGGTGGAAATTTTGCTTCCGCTGCATGGTGTACCGCATTAACTGTTGAAAAAGCTACAAATGTTCGTATAAATGATTTCATATTAGCTGACTTTGCTGGCTTTGCAAAAATGGTTGATTCTGTAAATGGAATTGACATTTGCGTACCAAATAAAATTGCTGGATACGGAATTGATGGCTTCGATCTTGATGCTGGTATGCAACATCTTGATGGTTTAAATGCATTAAAATTAGCCAGAGCAAGACATGGAAAAGGCCTTGGAGATCAGTCAGATTTATCAAGAATCAAACGTCAACAAAGAGTTCTTGGAGCTCTCGCAACTAAACTTACAAATTTTAAAGATCTCAAACCAACAGAATTATATAATTTTGGAAAGACATCTTTTGAATCTTTGACAACATCAATTTCACCTAAAACTTTGCAAGGATTAATGTGGAGTTTAAAAAATCTAAAAATGAATAATGTGATTTTTGAAACAGCACCAATCGAAGCTTATGTGAAAGATAAAAATCGTGTTCAGTTTAAAAAAGATGCTACCGATCTATTCACTTGGATTTCTGCTGATATGCCAATTGTTGAACAGCAAAGAAAAGCTGCCGAAGAAGCTGCTGCAAAAGCTGGCAAAACAACTACACCAAATTCTACAACCGAGCAGGCAACACCTGAAACTACACCTGAAGCAACAACTACTGAGTCCGATGATTATGATATTTCTGACCCAACAAAAGATGATTCATTTGTGAATGCAAATGCAGGTTCAACTTGTGAAGCTTGGGATTAGGATAGGAATAAAATGGTAACAATACTCAATAAAAAAGAACAAGATTTGATGAGAGAGTCAGGTAAGTTCATTGCCAAAATTCTTAAAGAATCAAAAAAATATGTGCAAGACAGTTTCGATAATAATCGCTCTGTGAACCTTTTAGAAATTGATGATTTCGTAAAAGATATTATTGAAAATCAAAAAGGCGCTGAATCTTGCTATGTAAATTATGATCCTGATTTTGGCGATGGTCCTTTTGCTCATTATATTTGTACCTCTGTAAATGACGCTGTTCTTCACGGTAAACCATATGATTATCAATTACAACCTGATGATTTATTGAGCCTTGATTTTGCATGCTCACTTAATGGTTTAGTCACAGATAGTGCGATTTCATTTATCTGCGCTGATACAGATTTGTCACGTCATAAATTAACTGAAACTGAGTATGAACCAATTACAGGTGTGCTATTAGAAACAGATACACAGTTGAGAAAAAATAAATTACCTTCTATTAATTCACAGCTTGAAGCTGACTTATTCTTAATCGATTTAACTGAGCGTGCCCTTGCTGCTGGTATCAAAGAGGCCAAACCAGGAAATCATATTGGCGATATTTCTGCTGCAATTGGTGATGTAATTAAAGATTCTGGAATCCCAATAAATTTAGATTTCGGTGGACATGGCGTCGGTCATACTATGCATGAAGATCCGCATATTCCTAATGATGGCGAGCGAGGCACTGGAGTAAAACTAGAGCCTGGTATGGCAATCGCAATTGAGCCTTGGCTGCTTATGACTACTGATGAGATCGCTTGGGATGAAGATGGTTGGACAATTGTTTCTGAAGATTATAGTCGCGGTGCTCATAGTGAGCATTCAGTATTAATCACTGATGGCGATCCTGAAATCCTCACTCTTTGGTAATAAATATATTCTTCGCGCATCGACGCTGTACCTAAAAATATGAAATTTAAACATATTCCTGTAAAACTAGAAGATACAATAATTATCGCTGCTAATTCAGTAAAATCTTTTTGCAATAAACATAATATTAATGCAGATGATTGTTTGATTATTGACGCTACAGTAGGGCTCGGCGGGCATTCATTGAAAATGCTTGAGGCAATAAGCGATGTAAAAATTGTGGGAATTGATAGAGATCCTACCGCTATAAAAATCGCGAGTGAAAGATGTGAGAATTATAAAAATCGTATATGTTTTTTTGAATCGACATTTGATAATTTAGAAGGCGCTAGGGATTTTGCAAGAGAATATTTTAATAATAAAAAGCTACAAATTGCATTAATCGTTTTTGATTTCGGAGTATCTTCAATGCAGCTCGATGATGGAGATCGTGGATTTTCATACAATAAAGATGCGCGTCTTGATATGCGTATGGATAGCAGTAGTGAACTTAGTGCGTATGAGGTTGTAAATAATTATTCTCAAACTGAATTAGTTGAAATTTTCAGAAAATATAGTGATGAAAAATATGCTAATTATATTGCGAAACAAATTATTACTGATAGGCTTGCAGCACCGATTAATACTACGCTACAACTTGCTGATACAATTAAAAAAGCCCTACCAATAAAACTTCAATATACAAATTATATATCAAGTCAAAAGAGAATTTTTCAGGCGATTAGAATTGAAGTTAATAATGAACTTGGATGCATAGAAGATGCTTTAGACTCACTATTTTCAGTAGCAAATTCTGGTACAAATGTAATATTTATGTCATATCAATCACTTGAAGATAAGCTGGTTAAGTCGTTTATAAAAACTAATTCTGAGCTTTCAGCGGACCTCGCGCATCTTCCTATTGTACCTGATGCATTACTTCCAAAACTAATTGACTTAACAAAAAAATCACAAAAACTCGCATCCAAATCTGAAGAATCTGAAAATTCTAGATCTCATTCTGTAAGATATAGAGTATGTGAATTTTCTTAAATTATCTGCGTATTTATTTGTAAAACATTTGTAAATACTCATATATTTTTTACAACTTATATATTACAAATAGTATAATTTTAATATGCTGTCACAAAATCTGAGTACTAATTCAATTCCAATTAGTATACTCGGCACTGCGGGCATCCATTTTCCTAAAGCTCAGATATCTAATTTCCCGCCTCCTGGCTCCTATAAAAAGTACTCAAACCAGGTTAAACAGTATAATCTTACAACTACTAATGCTCATATAAAATCTAAAGTTAAAGAAAAATATAAAGATCTTACCAGCACTTTAATTAAGAAAATTTGTTTGATTTATTGCATACTAATTTCAGTTGCTACAGTATTTGTGTATATAACTTTCACCGCAAAACAATTCGATTATTTCTACGAGGCACAAACTATCAAAAATAATAATTCGGATTTATTAGAAGATTTTACAGAAGCGCAGATTATTATCGAATCCAAAGAAGGACTATTAATAAAGATTGCAAATGAAATGGGAATGATAAAAGATCCAGCTCCTATTTATGTTGATATAACTTCTAATTTAAAGACGGCTCCATAAATTAATCTGTGCGAATTTGCGTGAATCAGCGTAAAATTCGTAAAATTGCTCAACCCGAAATCGCCACAAACCTCAAACCATAATGTAAAATGTATATATGAGTACTAGCCTAAATTCGATAATAAAGAATAAATATATTAAGCAGTATAATAAGTACTTTACAATAAAACTTTATTTGGTATTCTTTTTATTTCTAACATTCTTCGCAGTTATCGTTGGCGTTGTTGTAAATTACAAAGTTATCAATGCGGAAAATATCATAAAAGTAGCTGATGAATATCGCAGTGCAAAAAATATTTTATTTGCAAAAAGAGGCGATATTGTTGACTCAAATAATATCACATTAGCTACGACTGAAAAAAGATATTCCATTTCTGCTGACCCAATTTATATAAAAACTTTCAATAAATATTGTGTATTAGAAGGCGAAGAAAAAGGTAATAATTGTATAAAAGATTCTGATGATAATCCAATTCTTAAAATTGGGGCAGAGGCTATAGCCCCTATTTTGTCTCCTATAATTAATATTTCTGAAGAAGAATTAATTCCAAAATTAGAGCTAGATACTCATTATTCACCGCTTTTAAAATATGCTACAAAAGATATAAAACGTAGTCTTGAGGATTCTAAAATTTCACCTTATTTTTCAATTTCTGAAACGCATATTCGTACATATCCAAACCCAGAAATTGCCGGTACAATGCTGGGTGTCATATCTTCAGAAAGCTTGAATAAGAATGAAGAAAAACCAATGGAGGGAATCACTGGCATTGAAAAAATGGCTAATTACGATCTTTCTGGTGGCGAAAATATGCAAGGATATATTCAATATCAGCGCGGTGGAAATGGTGAACAAATCCCTACTGCGCCTATCAAAACCGTAGAACCTGTTGACGGTAATAAAGTGAAATTAACAATAAATTCTCATATTCAAATGAAAGCTCAAGAAATTATTGAACGTAAAAAAGAAGAGCAAAATGCTGATTGGGGAGTGATCGTAATTCAGGAAGTTAAGACTGGAAAATTAGTAGCTGTAGCACAAACCGATGAAGCGATGGGCGGAACAGATGAAGCTTTTCTAAAAAAACCAATCGCATTCACAACATCATTTGAACCAGGCTCAACATGTAAGGCCATCACTGCCGCAACCCTTATAGACAGGGGACTGGCTGCTCCAACAACTCCATATACTGTTAGCTATAATTACACCGATGAGAACGGAAATGAATATCACGATGCTGTTGAAACACTCCCAAATCATATCACATTAGCGGGAGTTTTAGCCTATTCTTCTAATGTTGGTACAATGAAAGCCGCTGCTGGAATTCCATTTTCTCAGCGAAAAGAAATCTTTAGAAATTTTCGATTTGGTACAACAACTGGGCTAGATTTTCCCGAAGAAGCAACAAGTCTCATATTTTCTGACGACCATGACACTCGCTCATTTCAAACTATTTTATTCGGACAGGCCATCACTGCTACTGCAATTCATTCGGTTAGCGGATTTCAAGCTCTTGCAAATAATGGAGTTCAAATCACACCTTCATTAATTGACGGACATTATTTGGCAGATGGTATCTATGAAGAGTATAAAGATTATTCAGGAAAAGTGATAGAAAGACAGGTGATTGCTGCACACGCCGCACAAGAAACTGTAAGTATGCTTGAATCTGGAATTCATTATGGAGTTTACAGAACTGGAGCTGTACCTAATTATAGAGTTGCTGCAAAATCCGGTACAGCACAGATGGATTATGATCCAAAAATTCGAGATTACACTGGCAAAATGGGGTCATTTGTCGGAATTGTACCTGCCGATAATCCAGAATATGTGATCGGTGTGTTTCTAAAAAACTTCAGAAATTCAAGATTTGCCGGTACACCAATCGGTGCTGGATTCAGCGAAATCGCCGAGTTTACTTTAGAGACTTATTCAACTCCGTTTTCTACGCCTAAAACTGATTATTATCCTATCACTTGGTAGTTTTAAACCCGCGAAGCACAAAGCTAGGGAAAAACTAACTCAGAAAATATTTGCATACAAATTATTTTATGATATAATCTTATTAGTAAATAACACGCATAAAATAAATATAATTTTATGCACAAAATAAGGATAAAATTATGACTGATATTCCTAATCCAACGATTGTAGCAACAACTAGAGCAAACTCAAAACCTATTGAGGATTATGTTCGCAGAGATGAATTAACTGATGCAGAACTTGAAGAGCGACTAAACGACGAATGCGATATTGCTGCTGATTATATTGAAGGAATTCTTGATATTTTAGGACTAAACGGCGATCTAGAACTTCTAGTTTCAAACGGACACCCAACTGTTAAAGTTGTTGTTGAAGAAAGCGAATTAACACCTGAAGTTGAGGACACTTTCCAAGTGCTTATCGGCAAAGATGGCGATGTTCTTAATTCATTACAATACCTTACACGTCAAGCTGTATCAAAAAACTTTGGTGAATTTAGCAATGTAATCGTTGATGTTTTGGGCTATAAAGATAAAGCTCTTAATATTTTGGTACAAAAAACTAAAGATATTATTACAAAAGTAAAAGAGTCTGGCGAAAATGAAAAAGTTACAAATCTTAATGCTTTCGAACGTCATAATATTCATGATTTAGTTGCACAGGAAGGTCTATTTTCAAAATCATTTGGACGCGGTAGAGATCGTTATTTAGTGATTTCAGCTGAAGAATTTTCTGATGATACTAATGATGTAAACGAAAATAATGACAGCGAAGAAAACAGTTCAGAAGACAACAACTAAGACTGAAAAATCTGTCAGCCCGGCTGTTTCTAGTAAAACAAAGCCTAGTAAAACTTCTGCTAAAAAACAAGCTACAAAACAAGCTGTAGCAAAGCCTGAAACAAAGCCTGAAACAAAGCCTAAAACAAAGCCTAGCACTGTACAAAACTCTCCAAAAAAAGTCAGCAAATTCTCCGTAATTCGCATACACACTCTTTGGGCTTCAACTTTTCCAGCCATAATAGGTATCGCTGCTTCAGGTGCTTTTTTTCAAACTGGACAAAATAATACTGTAACACCTAGAATAATCGGAATTATTTTGACAGCAGTTATTCTTCAAATCGCAGCTAATATTATTAACGATGCAGAAGACGTAGAAAACGATTTAAAATCACTAAGAGGCTCATCTCCAAAACAATTTACTAGGGGACTTCTATCAAATAAAGAGTCCACAATCGCAGGTGGATTACTTGTAGCACTCGGTGTGTTTATCGGTATAACAACTGTACTCATTTCGCCTGTATCATCCGCAATAAAAACAACTGTGCTAATTTTTGGCGCTCTATCTGTATTTTTCGTTTATGCATATTCATCAAGAAAACTTCCATTTTCTAAAAAACCAATTGGTGAGATTTTAGCTTTTTTCTTCTATGGAATTTTCGCAACTATCGGTAGCTATGCATTATTATATGATTGTGTTACAGGATTCGAGTCAAGCATTACTACCTTTAACAAAGTGGTACATTATTATAAAGTAGACACTGAATATACTTCAATTTCACTACCAGCAGTGATTATTTTATCATTATCATGGGGCCTATGCTCAGCAATATTAATGTTTATAAATAATATTCGCGATATCGATCAAGATAAAAATTACAAACAAACAATTCCTATAATTTTAGGAAAATCAAAATCATTAAAATGTTTGCAAATAATGATTATCCTAACTTCGATTATTCCGCTTATCGTATCACTACTAATGGCAAAAGTTTATACACTTCCTTCAATGTCGCAGCAATCTGTTTCAACGCTTTTTATATTTGGTTCTGAATTATCTCTTAGTGGAGTTTCTTGCGTCGTGGCATCTATTATTTTTATAGCTTTATCAATATTATTCTCAATAAACTTAGTTGATAATATAAAAAATATAGATGAAACTTCTTCAGATAGACTTGTC
>JAISKS010000055.1 GCA_031260825.1 Bifidobacteriaceae bacterium | reverse complement strand
AGTATTGCAACTAATTGAATGCAATGCAAACAACAAAAGAATTGTTGATATGCATAAGATTTTTTTCTTAATAATTATTTTCATATTTACTCCTTAAGTAAAATAGTATAATTTATATACTATCATATAAATGTCAAAAGGGAGTTAAGAATATGTCAAGATGTGTCAAGACTTGTCAAGATGTGTCAAGATGTGTCAAGATATGTCAAGATTTGTAAAAAATTACCAAAGCATTCCAAATCACAAAACGTCAGCTTCATCAGTAGTTTTCGTATCATAAAGAATTTGCGAACCTTCAGTTTTTGGATTAAAAATAGGTACTAACGGATTGGTCAAATCAATCACCTCTACCCCAACTAGTTTTGTAGGATCTTGAAAAATCGAATTCAGAACATCAAGTTTTAGGGACATATTGATTTTATCTCCCCAAACCACTGTCAAATTATTATCTAAATTCGTATAAATTAAGGATTTGGAATATACTGAAATAGAGGTAATTTTTGCATTTATAAATTCATCTTGTTCGATAAGTTTGCTGATATTAATTGCATCAATTATTAAGTTTTTTTGCGACAAATATTCTTTTGAAAAATCAATTTTAACAATACCGATAGGTTTTTCGCGAGATTTATAAATCAGTTCACCTTGATCATCAAAATACTCATATTCTCCATTTAGCTCGCCATATATTACAGGTACTTTTGTGATAATATCAATCTTGATTGAGTTCGGAAATACCATTTTTACTGTTGCGGAATTCACTGTCATATTATCGTTTAGCTCAGTCTCTATTTGATTTACAGGTACTAATATTAATTGCATTCTATCAAATTTTTCTATTATATTATTCACATCAGAATCCGTAACATATTTAGAATCTATATTTATTTCAGCAGAATTTTTGTCAAATTTTAACTCATCAGAAAAGAATAAATAATATGAAAGAGTTGCTAAAAATGCAAGTACGAATAAAATTGTAACTATGGTTTTTATCAGTTTATTACGAAAATATATTTGATATTCAGTAGGTTTGGATTTTACTTTTGGTTTTTTATCCGATACAGATTTCGCTGATACAGATTTTGCAGGTACTTTTTTCGGTGCAAGTTTCTTCTCCTGTTTAGTCATTTTGTGACTATGAATAGGCTTATTAGGCTCGGATTTCACAGAAGATTTCACAGAAGATTTAATGACAGGTTTTGCAGCTTGTTTTGTAGGAGCTTTTACGGCAGGTTTTGTAGCAGGTTTTGTACCAGATTTTACAGGAGCTTTTGCAGTATGTTTCGCCACAGTTTTCCCAGCAGGTTTTGTAGCTGATTTCTCTGCATGTTTCACAGCAGGTTTTACGGGAGGTTTTACAGCAGTTTTTGTAGCGGATTTAGGCGCAGGTTTTTTATAAACAGATCGTTTTTGCGGGCGATTTGATTTATCTAAATTATTTGTCATATATATATTTTATACTATAAATCTCATAATTATGTATAATGTATATATGGAAATAATATCTTTTGAAGAAATTAATAGTTTGTCGAAAATTTCTACAGCAAACAATCTACAGGTATATGCAAGTATCGATTTAAATGATGGTAATTATAATGATTCTGTTGACACATTTTTGCAAATAAAAGGTCATTTAGAATCCAAAAATGAGAAAGATAATATCTTTAGTAAAAATACTTTTATATTAGAATCTAAAGAAACTACAGGTGAATCTGGACGATATACTTTCATCGGATATAACCCAAAAATTGCTTATACTTATCAAAACGGAATTATTCATGAAGTGACAAAAGAATCTTCAACTCGCACTCAAATAGATAATCCTACTACTTTTTTAGATAATATAGTTTCAAAATATAAAGTTGATAAAAATCCTGATTTGCCTTATTTTACAGGTGGTTTAGTCGGATATTTCAGTTTTGAATATTGCGGATGTTTCGAAGAAAAAATAAAAAGCGCTTCTTCAAAAAATGGTGAAAATGATACTCCAGATTTCGATTTAATGCTTTTTGATAAAATAATAGCCTTTGATAATCAAGAAAATAAATGCTATTTTATTGCTACAATTCCAAATATTCAAGACACTCAAGATTTAAGATTAGTTTATTTAGAAGCAAGAGATTCTTTAAATGATATGTCTGAATTTTTAAGCTCTAAAAAGCAATATAATTTTGATAAATTACATATCACAAGTGATTGGGAATTAAAATTTAGTAAAGACGAATTTATCGATATTGTTAATACTGCAAAACAATATATTTATGATGGCGATATTTTTCAAGTTGTACTTGCCAATCAGAAAAAAGCAAAATGCGAAGGCAGTCTTTTTGAAATTTATTCGCATCTACGAGATTCAAACCCATCCCCTTATATGTTTTATTTTTCATCCCCAAATATGGAGCTTGCAGGCTCATCTCCCGAAACTTTAGTCAAATTAGATAATGGAAAATTAACTACTTATCCTCTTGCCGGTACTCGCCCTAGAGGAAAAAATGCCGCCGAAGATAGAGCTTTAGAAAAAGATTTATTAGCTGATGAAAAAGAAATTTCGGAGCATAATATGCTTGTTGATTTAGGTCGAAATGATATTGGAAAAATCTCAAAATTTGGTACTGTAAATGTTGAGGAATACAAAAAAATTGTTCGCTATTCTCATGTGATGCATATCTCTTCAAAAGTTACTGGAGATATTAATGATTCCAATTCACCTCTAAAATCCGTAGAGGCGATTCTTCCAGCTGGTACACTTTCGGGGGCTCCAAAAGTTCGTGCAATTGAAATTATTAATGAGCTTGAAGGCGAGCCTCGCGGTATTTACGGAGGCGGCGTGGCTGCGATTGGATTTACTGGAGATGTGAATACTTGCATATCGATACGTCTTGCATTTAAACATAATGGCGAGATTAAAATTCGTTCTGGCGCGGGAATTGTAGCAGATTCTGATCCTGAAAAAGAGTACGAAGAAACAATTAATAAAATGAAAGCTGTGACAATCGCAGTTGAGGATGTTTCATTATGATATTAATAATTGACAATTACGATTCGTTTACATACAATATATTTCAGCAAGTTGGCTCGATTAATTCTGATGTAAAAGTTGTAAAAAATGACGAATATTCTGCGGAAGAAATCGCAAATTTAAAACCTCGACATATTATATTTTCACCCGGTCCTGGCGAGCCAAAAGACGCAGGAATGATGGAAGAACTTCTGAAATATTATAAAGATAGATTTGATAATAAAACTGATTATGTAAATACTAATTGCAAATTAACTGGAATTAATTCTTTTGAAAGATGCCCAAATATTCTTGGAATTTGTTTAGGTCATCAAGCTATCGCTGAGGTTTTTGGCGGAAAAGTTGTGCATGCAAAAAATTTAATTCACGGAAAAGCTAGTAAAATTGTACCTTCGCAAAATGCAGCAAGCAAAAATGACGCAACTTTTACTTATCCAAATATTTTAAACGACTTTTTTGATAATAATAATTTGAGTGTTGCGAGATATCATTCTTTAACTGTATCACCAGAAAGTTTAGGTGGTACAAATCTGATCGCGACATCATTTGCGACTAGCGATGATGAACTTATGAGTTTGCAACATACTCAGCTTCCAATTTATGGTCTTCAATTTCATCCTGAGTCAATATTGACAGGTAATGGAGATCTTATTATAAAGAAATTTTTAGAGCTCTAGTCAAGCCAAAATAAGAAATAATTAGCGCTCTAAACGCGCCCAAAAAGCTATTTTTCTATACAAAACAACTTTATTTTTCTATACAAAACAAAGCAAAATAATATACGAGAACGGTGCCGAGATAAGTATCGAATCAAAACGATCAAGCAGCCCACCATGAGCTTTTAACATTTTGCCCATATCTTTCAATCCCAAATCGCGTTTAATCACTGACTCTAATAAATCGCCAAAAGTCGATGTGAACGCAGCGATGAACCCGAAAAATGTCGGTACCCAAAAATAATCTGTATAATAAATATATCGAAATGCGATAAAGAAAAACACATTTGAAACGACCATACAACTAAGAACTGAACCCACAAATCCTTCAATAGTTTTGTTTGGAGAGATTTTTGAAAACTTATGTTTACCGAATCTATGACCTGCGAAAAAACCTCCGATATCATTTGCGATTGGCATAAGAATTGCAAGAAGAAGTCTCGATGATCCATCAGGCTGTAGCAAAATCAAAATCAAAAAAGACGCGCAGAACGGAATATAAGTAAGCGCAAAAATCGATGCTGAAATAGTTGGGAGACGAGAATGCGGATTATCGCCAAGAGCTGAATAAAAGAAAATCGCGATGACACTTAGGAGATAAAAAAGCTCCATAAAAGTCTCGCCAATAGAAAATGAAGCATACAAAATTCCTATTGCAGAAATAATAAGTGGAGGCAAATTAATCTCATATCCACCTTTTAATAAAGCATATTTGAACTCCCAAAGAGCCATGCAAACAAGCACTATAGAAAAGATTAAAAATATCACAGGATGCGAATAAATCGCAATCATCACAAAGCTAGAAAGAAGAACGCTTATCCCAACGGCTTGGGTCATATTGCGCCCATAATTGCGTTTTGGTTTAGTATTTTTTAGAAGCTGCGCGCCCGTTTTAGCTGGCATAGCTACTCCAAACATTTGAAGTGTTTTTAATAAACATAGTAACTCCAAACTGTTGTTTTTGTGGGGTTTTTGGTATAAATAAAAACTCCATTAATAACAAATTTTTATCTTATACTTCCATTAATTCAGCTTCTTTATTTTTAAGAAGCGCATCGATTTGTGCAGAAAAATCTTTTACTAATTCGTCTAATTTTTTCTCTTTGCCTTTAGCATCATCTTCAGAAATCTCTCCAGATTTTTTATCTGCATCAATTGTTTGTTTGATTTTATGACGAACATTTCTAAGAGCAACTTTTCCATCTTCAGATTTTTGTTTTGCAAGTTTTACATATTCAGTACGGCGTTCTTTTGTAAGTTCAGGCATAGTAACGCGTATTACATCGCCATCGCGCATAGGGTTTACGCCTAGGTCAGAATCTCTAAGAGCTTTTTCAACAGCTGAAAGCATTGATTTGTCAAACACTGTAAATTGAACTGTGCGAGCATCAATCGCATTCATATTAGCAACATTTTTTAGAGGAGTTGGGTTTCCATAATATTCAGCAGTAATGTTGGCGAAAATCGCTGGGTTTGCTCTACCAGTTCTTATGCCAGCAAAATTATCCTTTGCGGATTCAATTGCTTTTTCCATTTTTGATTTTGCTTCATTTATGTAGTCCATAATTCTCCCTAATTAATTTAGTTTTTTGTAACGCTTGTGCCGATATTTTCACCGATTAAAGCTTTATAAACATTATCTCCATCAAGCCCGAAAACTCTCATTTTCATTGAGTTTGTATCAGCTAAACTCATTGCAGATGCATCCATAACTTTTAACTCTTGCATTAATGCTTGATGATATGTTAAATGATCAAATTTCTTTGCTGATGAATCGACATTTGGATCTTTATCATAAACGCCATCAACACCGTTTTTGCCCATTAAAACCTCATCGCATTCGATCTCTAAAGCGCGTTGAATAGATACAGTATCTGTTGAGAAAAATGGCATTCCAGCCCCTGCCCCAAATATTACAACGCGACCTTTTTCAAGGTGACGAACCGCACGAAGTGGTACATAAGATTCACTAACTTGACGCATAGAAATCGCAGTTTGGACGCGAACTTGTGCGCCAGATTGTAGCAAAATATCCTGAAGAGCAAGGCAGTTAATTACAGTACCAAGCATGCCCATATAATCTGCACGATTGCGATTATATCCAGCTTTTTGTAGCTCTTCGCCACGAAAGAAATTTCCACCGCCAACAACGATTGCGACTTGCACACCGTCATTTACAGCTCTAACAACTTCCTCAGAAATTTGACGAAATATAGAAGTGTTAATGCCGAGTTCTCCCCCACCTAAGGATTCACCAGAGATTTTAAGAAGAACTCGACGAGGTTTGTTTGCCATAATTAAGCTTCGCCACCTACACGAACACGTTTGAATTCAAGGATTTCAACACCGTTTTTATCTGCATATTTTCCAACAGTAATGCTTGGATCTGTAGCAAGTGCTTGATCTAATAAAACAACATCTTTAAAGAATGATTTTAAGAAACCATCAACAATTTTGTCTACAATATTTTCAGGTTTTCCATCAGCTAATGCTTTTTCTTTAGCAACTGATTTTTCACGCTCAATATCTGCAGGTGTTACAGAATCACTATCTAAGTACTCTGGTGAGAATGCAGCGATATGTTGTGCAATTGCTTTTCCAGCTTCAGGAGCTTCAGCAGATAGACCAACAAGTACGCCGATTACAGGAGGTGTACCGATAGCAGTTGAGTGTGCGTAAACGCTAACTCCAGGTGCGTCAACTTTAGTGATGCTTGCTAATTCAATTTTCTCGCCAACTGTACCACTTAAAAGTTTAATTGCTTCCTCGATTGATTCAGAACCAATTTTTAAGCTTAATGCTTTTTTAGTATCTGTTTCGTCAGCTTTAGCGATTGCTTCTACGATATCATTTCCAAGTTTGATATATTTATCAGTTTTTGCAACGAAATCTGTTTCGCATTTTAGTTCAGCTAAATATCCGATTTGACCTTTGCCACCTTTTACGATTGTGTAAGAGATAAGACCTTCAGCAGTATCTTTGTCACCGCGTTTTTCAGCTTTTGCAAGACCTTTCACGCGAATGATTTCTAATGCTTTATCGCGATTTCCATCAGCCTCATCTAATGCTTTTTTCACATCAGACATACCAGCGCCAGTTGCTTCGCGTAATTCTTTAATATCTTGTATTCCATAATTTGCCATAATTTTTTCCTTTATTAATATTATACTTCTGAAAGTTTTTCTTCGCCAAGAAGTTCTCTTTCCCAAGCAGCAAGTGGAGCTGCAGCAGGAGCTGTATCGCCAGATTTAGTATCTTTAGCAGCAGTTCTTTCTTCTCTTGCAAGAATTCCAGCAGCTACAGCATCAGCGATTTTAGCTGTGATGTATTTAACTGATTTTGTAGAATCGTCATTACCAGGAATTGGGAATTCAACTAATTCAGGATCGCAGTTTGTATCTACGATTGCAATAATTGGAACGCCAAGTTTGCGAGCTTCGTCGATTGCAAGAACATTTTTTGAGATGTTTTTTCTCATACCAACAACAAAAATTGCAGAAGGAGTACCTTTCATATTACGTACACCACCAAGAACTGATTCTAGTTTAACTTTTTCGCGAGTTAAAAGTAGAAGTTCTTTTTTAGTGTAGCGACTGTCGCTAACTTCTGAAGCTGTGATTTCTTCTAGTTCTTTTAGTCTATCTAAACTTTTTGAGATAGTTGTGAAGTTTGTTAGAAGTCCTCCAGGCCAACGGTTTGTAACGTAAGGCATATTAACGCGTTTTGCTTCTGCCTCAACGATATCTTTTAAACCATCTTTGATTCCGAAGAATAAAACTTGATTTCCGTTTTTAACTGTTTCTTTGATAAAATCAGTAGACTCTTCAAGAAGTTTTACTGTTTTACGAAGATCTAAAATATAGATTCCTGCTTTTTGCATGAAAATATATTTTTTCATTTTTGGATTCCAATTTGAAGTAGTGTGACCGAAGTGTAGTCCAGTCTTCGCCATTTCATTGATCATTTCTTTTTGTTCAGCTGCTGTAGCCATAATTTTTCCTTTCATTTTGGTTAATTCTTCATGCTACTAAATTTGCACAAAATAGTTTTCTATATGCTTCCGATTAAGGTTGCTTATAAAAATGTCTATTATGACCGACGCAAATTTTTATATGTAGCATTGCTTTTATAATAATTATAACATAAATTATAAATAATGTGCTATAATTGTATGTAAGTTACTTTTTATGTAACTTTTTTTATGGCCCTATCGTCTAGTCTGGTCCAGGACACCGCCCTCTCACGGCGACAACACCGGTTCAAATCCGGTTAGGGTCACGAATCTAATTTGTTTTGCTTCG
>JAISKS010000042.1 GCA_031260825.1 Bifidobacteriaceae bacterium | reverse complement strand
GAATCAGCAATGAAATTAACTGGTTCGAAATATGATTTTAGTTTAGAAGAAAAAGGTGATAAAACTGCGAAAGAATTGAATACTCAATTTAGAGTTTTGGCTGATCATATTCGTGCATCGCTTATGCTAATCGCTGATGGAGTTGTACCTTCTAATACTGGGCGAGGATATGTTCTTCGTCGTTTAATTCGTAGATGCAGTGTGGCTGTTCGTAAACTTGGATATGATGGAAATTATATGGAAAACTTATTGACAGTAAGTTATAATGCGATGATTCACGCATATCCTGAAATGGAAAAATCTTGGAAGAAAATTTTAGAAATTGCTGTTAATGAAGAAACTGCTTTTAATAAAACTTTATCATCAGGACTCGATATTTTGAATAATTCAAAGAAAAATATCTCTGGAGAAAATGCATTTAAACTTCATGATACACTTGGATTCCCAATCGAATTAACTTTAGATATTGCAGATTCACAGGGATTAACTGTTGATAAAACTAAGTTCGAAGAATTAATGAAAGAACAAAAATCTCGCGCTCGCGAAGATACTATGAAAAAACGCGGTCGCGGTGTTGATAATACTGTTTATAATGATTTAATTCCTAGTGTTGCATCGCTTGCTAATAAACTTGATGCTGTTAATAATGGTGAGATTAAAGGTTTCGGACAGTCATCTATCACTGAATTCACTGGATATGAATCACTTAAAACCGAGTCTAAAATTATTGGAATTATCGCTGACGGAATTAGTGTACCAGCTGTTAATGAAGATTCTGCTGAGGTAGAAATCGTATTAGATATTACATCTTTCTATGCACAATCTGGTGGACAGCTTGCCGATCACGGAAAAATTGTAACTGCTAATGGTGGCTTAATTGAAATAAATGATGTTCAAAAAGCAACTCCATTTTTAACAGTTCATAAAGGAAAAGTTATTTCTGGAGAATTTGCAATTGGCGATAAAGTTGATGCAGTTGTAAATTATACTCGCAGAAATGCGATCGCAAAAGCTCACACTTCAACTCATATTATTCATCAAGCACTTCATGAAATCGTTGGAGAATCTGCGACTCAAGCTGGTTCAGAAAATTCACCTAACCGCGTGCGTTTTGATTTCCATTCTGCAAATGCTGTAACAGATGCGCAGCTAAAAGAAATCGAAAAAATTTCTAATGAACAAATTCTTGAAAATTATAAAATTCATGAAAATTATATGTCAATTGACGCTGCAAAAAACGCAGGAGCTATGGCACTTTTCGGTGAAAAATATGGCGATGAAGTTCGCGTGATTTCATTTGGAAATGATGATATGTATGAAGATACAGATGTCAGCAAAGATTGGAGCATTGAATTATGCGGCGGTACACATATTGAAACTGTTGGATCAATTGGGTCGATTGCACTTGTAAGCGAGGGCTCAATCGGAAGTGGACTTCGACGCGTTGAGGCACTTGTTGCGGATAGCGCTAATGAATTCCATCAAACTGAGCATGCGCTTGTTTCTCAAATTTCTAGTTTAGTTGGAGCAAAACCTGCTGATCTTCCTGAACGAGTCACATCTCTTATCGCGAAATTAAAAGAGGCAGAAACCGCTGTGGCAGTAGCAGCAAAAAATGCACTTAATTCGTCAAAGGGTTCTATTTTAAATGCCCCATCACTTGCTTTAGATAATGTAAATGTATTTGTTACAGTTATTGATTCATCAGTTGACTCATCGGCAACGCGCGAATTTGCATTAGCATTGCTTAATGATGCCTCGATAAAATATGACAAAAACGCTGTTGTTGCGCTTATAGTACCTACTGTAAATGAATCTAATTTGCGTTTTTCCGTTACAATATGCGCTACAGATGACCTTGTAAAAAATGCGAATTTCAATGCTGGCGGAGTTATAAAAGAGATTTCTACAGTTCTTGGCGGCGGCGGCGGCGGAAAACCAAACTTTGCAACAGGCGGTTCAGCTCCTATTTCAGCAGTATCTATCGCGGAAATTGATTCTGCAAAATCAAATGTTCAAAAAACTGTTTTAGATACTTTGAAATCAAAATTGGCGATGGGATAAAAAATCCGTAGTTTTTTGATTGAAAAGGAATAATAAATTACGGATTTTTTTTTATCCCACCGCCATTTTAATAAAAAAATATTAAAAAAAATCGTTTTTTTTTTTTTTGTGATATAATCGTATTATGAATAAAAATCAAATTACATTATCAGCGAAAACTCTTATTTCTCTCGCATTAATTCAATTATTGATTCTCTCTTCAACAGCTGTGATAGGATTTCAACTAGGTTCAAAAAATATCTCAGCTACTCCAAATGGTGTACAAACTCAAGGACTTCCAATTGCAAAAGGTGGTACGAATGCTGTCACTGAGCAATCTGCTCGCGATAATCTTAGCTTATATAGCCAAGCACAAATCGACCAAATGTTCTCAAATAATCCTAGTGTTGCACATAAATACACGATTGATATTTCTAATAACACAGCAAGTGTAGTAACAAAATATGTCTCAATTCCGATTTCAAAAGAACAACCAGAATCAGTTCAAATTGGAATTAATTCTGGATCTGTAAAAACTTCTTTTATAGCATATAGCTATACTTCATCTCGAGTACATTTCGGTAATATTTTAAATCTAAATAAATCAGATTTATTATTTTATTTTGACACAGCTACAAAAACTTTAATTCTTAGAATTAATGTCAATGCAAATGCTGGAAGCAGAGCGGTAACTATATCTACAGCATATCAAACTGATCCAAGCGTATATACTGTATCTAGTACAAGTAGTTTTTCAGATTCATTATTTAAAGATTTAACTTATACTTATTCAACAAATCCTGCACCTGATTATTCAAATGCTACAAACCCAACTGCTTCAACTGGTTTAACAACTGTTCAAAGAGATGGATATCTTGAATTAAAATTTCCAATTGTAATTAATGGCACAAATCGATCAATTACTGTTTATAGTGGAACATCTGACAGTGGATCAACTTTTTATGTCGGCAATAGAGATTCTAGTCAATCAGGTGACTATGCTTCCACTGGTTTAATTCCAGTGAAATTTGGAGATACATTCAAAGTTTCTGGTACTAGTGGTGCAATTATAACATTCTATCCAGTTAGATACTAAACATATCCCACCGCCAAGAATATTTTTGTCAATATAAAAATATTAATATTTTTTTAATATATAATATATCTATACTATTCAATTTAGGAGACAATTATGTCATTATTTAGTTATTTAGATCCTGCTCCAGAGGCCAAGAAGAAAGTTCCAGCATCTGAAGTAAAATCTGTTTATACAAAAAATCAAATCTCTGTATTTTTCGCAATTTATTTAGGTTACGCAGGTTTTTATATCGTTCGTAATATTGTAAAAGTTGCACAGAAAGATATTATCGCAGAATACGGAATTAGCAAAACAGAACTTGGTGGACTACTTGCAATGTTTGGTGTTGCATACGGACTATCAAAATTCTTAATGGGTGTGATTTCTGATAAATCAAATCCACGCTATTATGTAGCTACAGGCCTTATCGGTTCTGCAGTTCTTACACTTCTTTTAGGTACAACTCGCAACTTATTTGTTATGGGATTCTTAATGTGCATCCTTGCATTATTCCAAGGAATGGGCGCACCTGCCGCACATAAAGTAATTAGCTCATGGTGGCATGCACGCCAGCGCGGTACAGTTCTATCAGTATGGAACACATCTCACAATATCGGTGGATCAGTTGTTGCTCCACTTGTTGTTTTCGCTACATCTGTTGGTGGTACATTAGCTTGGGCTGAGCATTTCCCTAAGATTTCATTATTCCCAATTTTTGCTATTCCTGCAGTTGTATCATTAATCCTTGGTGTTATAATTATTCTCCTTGGACGCGATCGCCCAACTTCAGTTGGTCTTCCTTCAATCGAAGATTTCTCTGGTATTTCAGATGGTCAAAAATCAAAAGATGCTATCTCAGCTGACGGTGAATTAGTAGAACTTACTTCAATGCAAATCTTTGTAAAATACATTCTAAAGAGCAAATATTGCTGGTTCCTATTCTTCGCTAATGCAGGTGTTTATCTTGCTCGCTACGGTATTTCAGACTGGATTCCACTTTACCTTGAAGAAGGAAAAGGCTTCGATGCTGACTTCGCAAAATATTGCTATTCATTCTTCGAACTTTCTGCAATTCCAATCACTATTTTATTAGGTCTTGCATCTGACAGACTTTTCAAATCAAAACGCGCTATTATCGGTGTTGGTCTTGGTATTCTTAATGTGCTATTAATTTTTGGTTATATTTATGCAAAAGACACTTGGTTAATTATCACAATTATCTGCCTATTTGGTGCTACAGTTTACGGTTCTCAAATGTTAACCGCAACTCTTACAATGGAGCTTGTACCAAAATTTGCTGTTGGCGCTTTGACAGGCTTCATCGCACTTGCTGCTTATTTAATCGGTGAAGTTTGCGCTGGTATTGTTGTTCCTTTACTTGTTGGCGATGAAGATAATCCGAACTGGACAATCGCATTCACATTCGTTGGTGTTGCTGCAATTCTCTCAGTGATTTTCTTCTTCCTATTAATGGCTGCAGAGAAACATAAAGATTCATTTGCTGCTGGTACAGCTAAAGCTGTTGATTATGATGGTACAGATGATGATGATGATGAAGAAGAAGCTCCTAAAAAAGCACCTGCTAAAAAAGCTACAGCTTCTAGTTCAGCTAAAAAATCTTCAACATCTAGCTCAGCTAAAAAAGCACCTGCTAAAAAATCTGGCGGACTTAAAAAATAATACAAAAAATTAAAACTCCAATTTTAAGGAGAATTAAATGAGTATAGAATTATTACCTGCTATCGATATTATCGGTGGCAGGTCTGTTCGTCTTTCGCAGGGTGAATATGATACTTCAAACGAGTATGGCGACCCTGCAGAAATCGCAGTTAATTTTGCAAACCTAGGATCCAAATGGATTCATCTTGTTGACCTTGATAAAGCTTTTGGCAAAGGCGACAATGACTCTACTATTAAACAAGTTTTTGAAGCTGTTACCAATCTTGATATAAATATAGAACTTTCCGGCGGAATACGAAATTCAAAAACACTTGAACATGCATTGAGCTTTAATCCAAAACGCGTTAATATCGGAACAGCCGCTCTAGAAAATCCAGAATGGACAAAAGAAATTATCGGTGAATATGGAGATAAAATCGCAATAGGACTTGATGTCCGCGATGAGATTTTGACTGCGCGCGGTTGGACAAAAGAGTATGGAATTATCTGGGAAACTATTGATTGGTTGGTTGAATCTGGCTGCAAGCGAATTGTTGTAACAGATGTAAATAAAGATGGAATGATGACAGGACCTTCAATTGATCTTTATAAAAAAATATCTGATTATACAACTCAGCTTAAATTAATCGCGAGCGGGGGAGTATCCAAGCTTGACGATATTGTAGCACTTAATGAATTAAAAAACTCAAATGGACAAAATGTGGTAGAAGGCGTAATCACTGGAAAAGCAATTTACAGTGGTACTCTTGATATAAAAACCGCATTAGAAGCAGTAAAGCTTTAAGAAAAAATAAGTAGTATTATTATGAAACTTGAAGTAAAAAATCTTGAAAAAACTTTCAAAGTAAAATCAAAAAACCCAGCTGGTATAATCACAAAACTTGCTCTTAATGATGTTTCGTTTGATGTACCAGAAGGTGAAGTATTTGGATTTATTGGTGCTAATGGCGCTGGAAAATCTACAACAATGCGTATTGTTATGGGAGTTATGCCAGAAACTTCTGGTGAAGTTTATTTAGGAAATGAATGCGTTGTCGGCAAAAATAAAGTTAACCAGGAGCGAGCTTTAGAGCTCAGAAGATCGGTTGGATATATGCCTGCCGAGCGCGGACTTTATGGAAAAATGAAAGTTGAAGAGCAATTAATTTGGTTCTCAATGTTAAAAGGACTTACAAAAAATGATGCTCAAAAAGAAGTAAAATTCTGGCTTGAGTTTTTGCAAGTTGATGAATTTGCAGAATATAGATTGGAAAAACTTTCAACTGGAAATGCACAGCGAGTTCAGCTTGCGGCTGCTCTTTCCACTAAACCAGAACTTTTAATTTTGGATGAACCATTTTCTGGTCTCGATCCAATCGCTGTAAAAGTGATGGCTGATGCATTTCGTGAATCTGTAAAATCTGGTCTTAGTATTTTGTTTTCATCACATCAATTAGAATTAATTGGTGAACTTTGTGATGTTGTCGGAATTATTCAATCTGGAAAAATGGTTCAACTTGGTACACCTGATGAATTACGTCAGCGCGCTGGAGCTCCTCTTATGACTGAGGTTCCTACACCTCTTGCTGATATTTTTGGCGATTTAGTTTTAGAAGAAAAAATTGAGGTGAGCGCGTAATGAGTGATGAATATGAAGCAGTACCTACTAATGCGAGCGCTTCGGTGGAAGCCGCTCAATTAAATGGCGCTTCGTTGGAAGCAGCTCAATCAACTGATGCGGCACCTGCTAAAATTAACGTTCCTAATATTATGGAAAAATATTCTCGCATAAAAGTTAATAATACTTTTATGGTTGCAAAACGCGAAATCACAACTAGAATTCATTCACGAATTTATCGAAATTCTACAATTATGTACTCATTAATAGGTATTATTTTTACTAGTCTTGCCGGAAAATCTAATAATTCTGATGCACCTGAACCAGAAGTTGCAAAAGCAGCAGAAGAAGCAGCAACATATCATGATTTAGCATTTAATGAAGTGATGAAAGAACATGGTTTGGATCCTTCTCAAATACTTGCTGAGATTACAGAAAAAACAAATGCGCTTGTTGAAGCAGCTGGTGCAACTGTCACATTTGACTTTACAAAATATATTGCAGCATTAATAATTGCAATGTGTTTAATGATCGCACTTACACAAACTGGAAATGTGATTGCTCAAGGAATTGCTGAGGAAAAAGGTAGTAAAGTTGTCGAAATTTTGCTTTCTTCATTAAAGCCAGTTGAATTAATTTTAGGTAAAGTATTGGGAATCGGGTTTTCTGAAATTATGCATTTAGGAATTGTTTATGTCGTTGTTTACGGCTCTGCAATGTTAAATGGAGTAGGTGGCGGAGGAAGTAGCGAATTCTCGTTTGGACAAATGGGAATGCTTGCGATTTTATGGTTCATAATTGGATATGCGATGTTTGCTGCTCTATTTGCTGCTCTTGCTTGTTCAGTGCAAAAAGCTGATGAAGTTCCTATGGCGATTGCGCCGATTATGCTAATCGTTTGTGTAGGTTTCTTTATGTCGGTTTACTCAGTTCTTGTACCAAATTCTACAGGATTAATTTTAACAACAGTAAAATTTATGCCATTCTTTGCACCATTTTGTGCACCTATCGCTATGATAAATGGTCATATGACAGTAGCTATGATGGTAATTGCGCTTATAATAAATATCATAACTGTACCTATCACATTTATTGTTGCTACAAAATTATATACGAACTCAATTCAAAAATAATATTCCACTAAAAACAGCGGAATTTCGTCTCATTGCCTGCAAAAACAAATCGTTTTTTTTTTTTTTGTGATACAATAGTATTATGAATAATAAATCAATCACTATTAATTACACAACACTTTTTTCTGTATTAATTTTATTTTGCTTAACATTAACTTCAGGTATTGTTTTAGGAATTAATTTTGAAAATAAAAGAGTTTCTGCAGAGCCATTAGGTGTCACAACTACTGGGCTTCCTATATTAAAAGGTGGCACAAACGCTACAACAGCACCGCAAGCTGCAACTAATATTTTAGGCACAAACTTTGCAAACTATACGGGCATTCTTCCTGTAGCACAAGGTGGTACTGGAATAACTAATTTTGCATTAAATAATACCCTTACTTCAACCTCTACCTCATCAGCTTTAACAGCAAAGCAAGGTAAAGTATTAAATGATAAACTTGGAAAATCTGGAGTAAGTAATTATTATCAAAATAGTAATAATAGATATTTTATAAAAATAGGATCTATTCCAAAAGGATCGGATGCACAGTATCGAAATATTAGTTTAGACATTACTGCTCTCGCTGTTGAAGTTACAGTTCCGTCTATAAATGCATATAATCATTTAATTTTAAATTTAAGACAAAATAATAGTAATGATGTTGCTGGGTTTGATTTTGCTATAAAAACTATCGATAAATTCAAAAATGAAGTTGCTGATTTTTATCTTGGGTGGATAATAACCTCTACATCAGTTGATTTATATTTATTTGGCTGTGGATCTACAACCAAAAATCCTTGGGCTATGATGAATGCAAAAGTTTCTACGCTGGTTAATGTTGGTTTTGAAGAGTTTGTACCTGCTTATTCTCAAAATGTTCTATCATCTCTTACTGTGACTAACTACTATGATTTGCGATAATAATGCTGTTATACTGAAATTTCGCTAATTTTGTGGTACAATATTACATATGATATTCACAAAAAAAACTAGCATAGTTACTAAATTAAAAAACAAAGCACTTCCAAAAAAATCAACAGAATTTTTCAAAAATCCCGATACAGCCTTAACTGTAAAAAACTTATTAGTCGAATTAATTGAAAACGATGAGTTCGAAAATCCAAAAATGAGTGGAGCTGTTGGTGATCCTCTTGGATATGTAATTTCCGATCAATCAAAATCAGTTGCATCATATTCTTATAGCTCAAATTTATCTGGTTATAAAAACTGGATTTTTATAATTACTGTATCTAATTCAGGAAAGTCAAATGATATTTCAGTATTAGAATATAATTTTGTTGCATCTGAAAATTCAGTGCTACCTCCAGAGTGGATTCCTTGGTCTGAGCGAATTGAACCTGAAGATTTCACAGAATATGATGTGGTACCATATATTGAAAATGATGACAATTTGATTACAACTGAAGATTATCAAAAAGCTAATTTGAAAGCTTTACAAATTGAATCTGAACCTGAATCAG
Organism: Bifidobacteriaceae bacterium; assembly: GCA_031260825.1. Lineage (GTDB taxonomy): Bacteria > Actinomycetota > Actinomycetes > Actinomycetales > Bifidobacteriaceae > JAISKS01. The sequence continues at coordinate 10,673 of JAISKS010000042.1, read as the reverse complement.
AAATAACTGATCCCAATAAAAATGTATTGGATTTTATCGAATTAGCATCTGCTGATACTGCATATAAAAATCGAATCATAACTAATCAATCATTAAAAAGTACTCTTAATAAATGGTATGAAGGAAGACGTGGACCAAACTCTATTTCATCTTCAATCTCTTCTGAAAACTGCTCAACTTGTGCATATTTTGTTAAACTAGATGGAAAATTTGGAGATAAATTTGGTGTATGTTTTAATACATATTCATCTGATGAAGGATCTGTAATTAGCAATGATCATGGTTGCGGAGCTCATAGCGAAACTGATAATTTTCATTCGAAAAAATTATGGGCACAATCTGATTTTCATCTCGATGAATCATCAATAATAATTACAGGCGAAGAATAAAGAATATATAGGAATTGATATGAAAGTAAAAGTTGGAAAACATTTAGTGCATCCTATTTTTGGTGTATGTGAAATTTTAGAAGTATTTAATGATGACCTTAATGGTGAGGAAGTTGAGTTCGTCTCTATGAAATCTATCACAGAAAATATGGAACATATTCTTCCTTATGCACGCCTTGAAGAATACGGACTTCGACCAGTTGTTAAAAAAGCTGATTTGGAAGAATTATATAAACTAATGAAAAAAGCTAAAGCTGATATTAAACTTACTGGTGCGAAATCATTTAAAGTAAATACTGAAAGATCGAAAACTGGTCTTCCTGAGGATATGATTATTTCTCTATCTTCACTTTCAATTAGACATTCAACTGATGCGTTAATTCCGACTGAGCGTCAATTATTAATGCATCTTAGAAAAAAGTTTATTCACGAATTATCAATTTCACTTAAAACTGATTTGAATACTGCTGAAAAAAAATTCAATCTAGCGTTAATTGAGGTAATTCCTAAAGAAGCTAAAATTGCTTATGAAGAGGCGCTTACTCATATTGCTCTAAAAAATAATGTAAAAAACTAATTAAAGGAATGGGATAAAAAATGGCTGATACAAAAAAAACTGATAAACCAAAATTAAAATCTACTGCTGCTAAATCTGCTGCAAAATCTACTGGTACAAAACCTGCCGCAAAATCAACTGGTACAAAACCTGATGCAAAATCTACTGGTACAAAACCTGCTGCAAAATCTACTGGTACAAAACCTGCTGCTAAGTCAACCGCGAAACCTGCCGCAAAATCAACTGGTACAAAACCTGTAGCAAAATCAACTGGTACAAAATCTACTGGTACAAAATCTACTGGTACAAAACCTGCCGCTAAACCACAAAACAAAACTGAACCAGTTGTAAATAAAAAAGATAAGAAAGTTAGCAAAATTGACAAAGCTTTCCAGGAAATGCAGGGATATCAACAATCCGAAATTGCTGAAAATCAATATCAAGAAATGAACCTTAAATTAATCATTCTTGTAACACTTGGTTTAACTTTAATCGCAATTGGTGCAATGATTTATGTATCACAAAAAGGTATTCCATCATTTAAAAAACCTACAGAACCTCCTACAAATAATGTACTTACATTAGAACCTGTTGATCAAGCTGAGCTATTAAAAATTCCACTTGAAGCAAGACAGCTTGTAAATAATGTTTATGATTGCTCTGCTGCAATTGCAGAAACTGAAGCAGCTGTCGAAGGTGAAGATGTGGAAGTTGAAGAGCAAGTTGAAGATATTAGCAATAGTTTCGGATTTGCGCTTACTGATAATGGAAAGATATTAAGACTTGCACTACTAGGCACAATCGTTTCAGATAATGTTAGCGAAATCAATATTCGTACAGTTGGACTTACAACTTATGTTGACTTAACAATCATAAGTGATAAATCTGACACAGGAAGCACTGACGAAACTGTTCAAGGTATTTTAACTATTTCATATATAAATGGAGTTATTACAAATACCACTCTTAAAGTAAATGATGGTACAGAAACTGAAGATACAGACACATCAGCGTTATTAAGTGGCGAACAAGAAACTGATGAACAAACAATGAAATGTAGCTTAAAGACTTCTGAGTATGCAGCTCAAAATTCACCACTTAGCCAAATCACAGAGTAAAATTATGGATACATTAAATTGGACATCTGTAACATCTGAATTATTAAATCGCCGTGCGCTCTCTACAGAGGAATCTGAGTGGGTAATGGATCAAATTATGGCGGGAGAGTTCGATCCTGTTTTGGTTGGTTCTATACTTTCACTTCTTGCAGCTAAAGGCGAGTCTAGCCAAGAGGTTCTTGGTTTTGCAAATTCTATGGTAGCTCATGCGGAGCCATTAAATGCTGAAGGCAGAATTCTTGATATTGTAGGTACCGGTGGCGATCACGCTGGAAGTGTGAATATTAGTTCAATGAGTGCAATTGTTCTTGCTGCAGCAGGAATCAAAATTGTAAAGCATGGAAATCGAGCTGCTACTAGCAAATCGGGAGCTGCTGATGTGCTAGCTGTTCTCGGAATAAATCTTGAATTAAATCCTTCGCAAGTTAAAGAAGTTTATGATAAAGTTGGAATAACTTTTGCATTTGCACAAACTTTTCATCCATCAATGCGCTTTGCAATGCCAGTGCGAAAATCACTTCCTTTCCCAACTGTTTTTAATATTTTAGGACCTCTTACGAATCCTGCAAATCCAAGCGCAGTTGCAATTGGTGCAGCTACAGAGCGTCAATGTAGACTAATCGCTGAGGTTTACGCTGCAAGAAATGTTGATGGTTTAGTTTTCCAGGGACAAGATGAAAATGGAAATGGACTTGATGAATTGGCTGCAATCAGACATGGTCAGCTTTATGAAATCAGAAATGGAAAAGCTTCTCAAACAACTTTCAATCCGCTTGAATTAGAATTTGTAGTCGGTCTAGAACCTATTGTAATTTCTGATATTGCTGGAGGAGATCCTGAAGAAAATGCAGAAGTAGCTCGCGCTGTTTTTGCTGGAGTTGGTTCAAAAGATACTGATACAAAACGTGATCGCGCAATCTTTCAAACTGTATGTTTAAATTCTGCTGCAGGAATTGTAGCTGATGGTACGCTTTTAGATATAGCTCCTAATGAAAATAATTTAGTAGAAAGATTTGCTGCTGCTTATGAAATTGCTAAATCAACTATCATCGAGGGTAGAGCTGAACAAAAACTTAATGATTGGGCTGAGGCAACAAATTCATTATAGAGTCTACTATGAAAGACAATTTTAAGCTTCCTAGCACTTCCTTAATTTTTTTAGTATTAGCAATATTTTCATTAATAAATTTACTTGTACTTCCTGGACAAAAAGCGGGAATTTTAGTTTTCATAATTTGCATAATCACTTTATTAAAAAACATAAATGACATAATTCAGGGCTTCATAAATGGTCAAGTTGGAATGGATATTTTGGCGATTCTTGCTATTTCATCTTGTTTAATAATCGATGATAAACTCGCTGCAATCGTTGTTGTTTGTATGCTATTTACAGGTGATATAATTGAAGAATATGCCGAAGGAAAATCCAAAAAAAGCTTAGAAAATTTAGTTGCTAATTTTCCAACAAAAGTTACTGTTGATGGTAAAAAAGTTGATTTGTCTGATGTAGTTATTGGAGATGAAGTTACTATTATGGCAGGTGAAATTATCCCTATTGATATGACTTTATCTTCTGATTCTGCAACCATCGATACATCAAGTTTAACTGGTGAATCGATTCCTGTGACACTAATATGTGGAGAATCAATTTCATCAGGTACATTAAATGTTGGCGCAACTTTTTCTGGTAAAGTTACAAAAATCGCATCTGAATCTGCTTATCAGGAAATCTTAAATATTACAAATTCAGCACTCGAAACAAAAGCACCAATGGTTAAACTTGCTGATAAATATGCTGGTGTATTTACAATAATTTCTCTTACAATTGCAGGATTCGCTTGGGCGATTTCTGGTGATTTTATGAGAGCTGCTGAGGTCCTTGTTTTGGCAACTCCTTGTCCGCTTATTATTGGTGTACCTGTTGCATTTATTTCTGGAATGGCGAATTTATCTCGCAATCATATTATTGCAAAGAATGGAGCTGCGATTGAAAAATTCAGTAGAATTGATGCAATATTTTTTGATAAAACAGGTACCATCACAACTGGAAATTTAGTTGTTACTGGTTTTGATAGCGCTGATACATTACAAATTGCTGCATCGCTCGAACAAAAATCCGGTCATATATTTGCACATTCAATTCTCGAAAAAGCTGCATCAGAAAATCTTGATTTATTAGATGTGGATGATGTCGATGAGATAATGGGAATGGGGCTTAGCGGAGTTTATGATGGAAAACATATTAGAGTCGGCAAGGAAAGTTTTGTTTGTGTTGGATGTGCGCATACTAAAAATAATGCATTTAAAATCGATGATACAATTATTAAAAAACATAAAAATGATCTTTCACCGCGAGTATATGTATCAGTTGAAAATAAGATAATTGGCGCTATAACTTTTGCAGATAATATTTCACAAAATGCAATTGATGCAATTTCTGATTTCAAAGAAAATGGAATCACAGATTTAAATATTATATCTGGAGATAAAAAAGAAGTTGTAAAACATGTTGCCGAAACTGTCGGAATTGATTCATATTATGGTGAACTTTTGCCAATTGAAAAAGTTCAGGTTCTTCAAAAACATCATAGCGATGATGATTGTAATTGTCTAATGGTTGGGGATGGGGTAAACGATGCGCCCGTTCTCGCATCAGCATTTATCGGTGCTGCAGTTCTTGCAAAACAAAATTCAGCAGCTTCACTTTCCGCTGATTTGATTTTAGTTGGTGAATCAATCGGTCAATTATTTACTGGATATCAGATTGCAAAAAATACTAGAAAAATAGCATTCCAGTCGATTATGATTGGTATGTCACTTTCAATTGTATGTATGTTAATTGCAACTACAGGTATTATTCCGGCAGTTGTTGGGGCGATTATTCAGGAATGCATTGATGTGATTGCAATCACAAATGCGCTGAGAGCTTTAAAAACCGTAAAATAATCAGCTAAAAAGATATTTTATAAAATAAGTTGTATAATACTAATATGTTTTATAGTTCTAATAATTCCGAAAAGTTTGGCGGCAGATTTGTACCAGAAGCACTTATTCCCGCACTTACAGAACTAGAAGATACATTTAATTCTTTAAAAGATACAAAAGAATTTCAAGATGAATTTACTGATTTATGCACAAATTATTTAGGTCGCCCAACACCTCTTACTCATGCAAAAAACTTTTCTGATGCACTCGAAAAATTAACTGGTGTTAAATATGATGTTTGGTTAAAGCGCGAAGATTTACTTCATACTGGAGCTCATAAAATCAACAATGCAATCGGGCAAGCTTTACTTGTAAAAAAGATGGGTAAAAAAAGAATTATCGCCGAAACAGGTGCTGGTCAACATGGCGTTGCAACAGCCACTGTAGCTGCATATTTCGGACTAGAATGTACCATATATATGGGCGAAGTCGACGCCGCTCGCCAAGCTCTTAATGTAAAACGCATGAAAATGCTTGGGGCAGAAGTTCGAGAAGTAACATCTGGCGATCGAATTCTAAAAGACGCTGTGAACGAAGCTTTGCGCGATTGGGTAACAAATGTAGAAGATACGCATTATTTATTAGGTACAGTTTGCGGTCCACATCCATTCCCAACAATCGTAGAATATTTCCAAAGTATTATCGGACAAGAAGCCAAAAAACAATTTGCCGTCGCTACCTCAAAAGATGCAATTCAATCTGCAAATATCGCAAATCGCAATGCTGCCGATATGATCCCCGATGCGCTTGTTGCATGTGTTGGGGGAGGCTCGAATTGCATAGGACTATTTAATGAATTCCTAAATCTTGAACCTAAAATGTTCGCATTTGAAGCTGGCGGAAATGGCATTGAATCTGGTCTTCATGCGGCTCGTTTTGAAACTGGAAATATCGGATATTTCCAAGGCTCTCGCTCATATGTTTTAACCGATGAAAATGGACAAACAAAAGAAACTCATTCGATAAGCGCAGGCTTAGATTATGCCTCTGTCGGACCTCATCATGCAGAGCTTTTCGATAGCAAACGCGTAACATATGACTATGCAACAGATTCTGATGTAATGGAAGCACTTTCATTATTAACATCATCGGAAGGTATAATTCCAGCGCTAGAATCCTCGCATGCAGTTGCGGGATTAATAAAAATCGCACGCGCTACAGCTGAATCTGTCGAATCTGTCGAATCTGTCGAATCAAACTGTGCTACAACAACCGCGAAATCAGGCGATTCTACCAAATCAACCGCGAAAAATACTAAGCTTTTCTTAACCCCAGGTTCCTCGGTTATAATAAATATTTCCGGTCGCGGTGATAAAGATATGGAAACTATTGTAAAATATTTCGACCTCTAATCTTTATAATAATCAATATCAAAATTGTACATAACGAAAAAATTAACCCAATTATTCCTGCATTAGAAATGCTAAAATACGAATGAATTTCACCTCTAAAATTTTCAGGAATTTCAATTTGAACTAAACCAAATTCGGATTCAGATACTTTAAGTTTTTCATCGTCAGCCGTAGCTTTAAATCCTGGATAATAAATTTGTGGAAGTTCCACTAAACTAATATCTGTATCTATCTTAGTATAATAATCACTTTTATCTAATACATGTGTATCATCAATTGAACTATGTTTTTTCAAACAAGATATCACTAAATCATGTCCCAATTCCGAATTACCAATGTGGACTTTCTCATTTATAATATCTTTAATTTCGATACAGTTATTTAGTATATTTTTTGGATAATATTCTGCAGCTTCAGATATATTTGGACTATATGATTCGTTTTTCGATTCGTAAAAATACATAGTCGATCCAATAATAATTCCAGAAAAAATATAAATTACCAAAAACGCCCATACAAAATATGCATTCTTAACTTTAGAAAAAATCGCTTGTAAAATGCCATCTAGAGAAATGCCAGCATGAGATTTATTAGCACGAGAGTTACCCGAACTATAAATGCCAGCACGAGAATTAGTATCTCGATAATTACCCGCATTAAAAATTCCCAAACAAAACGATATAATTAAAACCAATACAATCATCCACGAAAATCTTCCTAAACTTTGAAAATTTTGCAGCCAACCTGGATATGCTATATTGAATGGATAGTCAATCATAAGTAAACTAAAACCAAATCCGACTGCTGCAAATTTGTAAAATAATGGATTTATTATTTTGAACTTAAAATGATAAATTAATAAAATTGCATTACCTAAAAACAAAGCTACACTAGTAAAATTATTAAAAAGAATATTTTTTTCTGATCCTATACCAATGAATAGCGCCGTAAAAGATGTGGCCGAATTTTTAATATCTTCAGAACTAATTGTCAATAAATATTTTTTAAAATAAGGATCAGATAATAAATAAATATTTGAATGTATAGCTTGAATAAGTGGGAAAGTATAAAATGCTGTAATGCCTATTATTGCAGAGCAGCATATAAGAAGTTTTTTGATAATTTTCCAAGAAATATTACGAAAATTAAGTATGCAAAATAATATGCTAGTAATTATCAAAATTATAAATGATAAATTATGTGATAATATACAAATCGAAGCGCCAATAATTATTTTACCAGTATAAGCGCCCTTATTAAACAAACTAGTCAATCCATCTAACACAAGTATTGCACCGCAAATTGCTAATAAAGCCGATTGAGAACAAATCATAAAAATATACAAACTAACAATGTTGCTAGTGATATACATTATTCCGGCTAATAATCCAATGCGAAAATCAGTTAATTTTCCAACAAAATTATATAGCAAAATACTAGTAATAAATATTATAATAGTTGTCGTAAAATTAATTGAAAAAATAGTACCACATCCTAAAATAAATTTTACAATACTGCATAAATATCCAAGAAGAGGTCCATAAAAAATATTAAATGAATAGCCAAAACCATCGGATAAAGTTGGGTCAAATAATGGTACTATTTGCCCATCTTTTAGAGCGTTTATCACGGATTCCACTCTCGCAATTGTGAATTTTCCATCGGTAATTGCGACTCTATCTGTAATAAGAATCGGAAAACAAACAATCACAGTAACAAAACTTAGAATTAACAAATTCAGATGTTTTGAAAAAAAATTTTTTATTTGTAACATATATAAAATTATATACTATATATGGTAAAATATAATTATAACCTAATGAAAGGAATTAAAATGGCACATATTTGGCAAGGAATAATTGAAGAATATAAAGATCTTTTTCCGTCTACAATTACAGATTCTATTATCACTTTAAAAGAAGGAAATACCCCTTTAATTTCTGCTCCAAGCCTTGGAAAAACATTAGGTGGTATGGAAGTTTATATAAAATTTGAAGGTACAAATCCAACAGGAAGTTTCAAAGATCGCGGTATGACATCTGCAATAAGTGCAGCAGCAGGCAAAGGCGTAAAAGCTGTGATGTGCGCATCAACTGGAAACACTTCTGCATCAGCTGCAGCATATGCAAAACGCGCTGGAATGAAATGCGGCGTGCTAATTCCTGATGGAAAAATCGCTTACGGAAAACTTAGCCAAGCAATTGCTCACGGCGCTACAGTTATGGCTGTAAAAGGCAATTTCGACGACTGCTTAGAAACAGTATTCGAATTAACAGATGAGTACCCAATTGAGCTTGTAAATTCAGTAAATCCAAATCGTATTTTAGGTCAAAGATCTGGTGCATTTGAGGTTGTTGATGAACTTGGAGAAGCTCCAGAAATTCATTGCTTACCTGTTGGAAATGCAGGAAATATCACTGCATATTGGCAAGGTTATCGCGACTATAAAGATGCTGGAATTTCTCAAAATCTTCCTCGTATGTTTGGATTCCAAGCAGCCGGCGCAGCTCCTATTGTTAACGGCGCACGCGTATTAAATCCTGAAACTATTGCTACTGCAATCCGCATTGGAAATCCTGCAAGTTGGGCTCAGGCTGAAGCTGCACGCGATGATTCAAACGGTTTAATCGACAGTGTTACAGATGCTGAAATTTTAGCTGCACATAAAATTCTAAGTTCAGAAATCGGAGTTTTCGTAGAGCCTGCAAGTGCTGCGGGAGTTGCGGGATTATTAAAACTTGGTGCTACAGGTCTTGCTAAACTTGGTGTAAAACCTGGTTCAAGAATCGTGATTACATCTACTGGTCACGGATTAAAAGATCCACTTTGGGCACTTCGCAGCGAGCCTAGTGAAGATTCACCTCAGGTTGAAGCAATAAAAGTTGAGAATAATAAAGATCAGATTCTAGAAATTTTAGGATTATAATAAACCCTCAAATATTCAATCGTTATATATTTCATGTTACAATAATCATTGTAATGTAACGAATAATTTCCAGATATTATACTGGGATATTATCCTGGGAATTTTACAAGATCTTACTTGATCTTATAAGGAGAATATATGACAAATGACAATTATATGCATCAGTCAATCGCTGAGTTTGACCCTGAATTAGCAGGCTATATTGATAGTGAAAAAAATCGACAAAACACTTATTTGGAAATGATTGCGTCGGAAAATTTTGTACCAAAATCAATTCTAGAAGCTCAAGGAAGTATTTTAACAAATAAATATGCAGAGGGATATCCTGGAAAAAGATATTATGGTGGATGTGAATTTGTTGATGATGTTGAAAATCTAACAATCAAACGAGTTTGTGATTTATTTGGGGCAGAGGCAGCAAATGTTCAGCCTCATTCAGGCGCCTCAGCAAACGCTGCAGTGCTTCGAGCAATTGCAAAACCAGGTGATACTATTTTAGGTTTAGACCTTTCTCACGGCGGTCATTTAACCCACGGAATGAAATTAAATTTCTCAGGACATTATTATAATGCTGTAGCATATGGCGTAAATCCTGATACATATTTAATCGATATGGATGAACTTGAACGCCTCGCTTTGGAACATAAACCAAGCGTAATTATCGCTGGTTGGTCAGCTTATACACGCGTAATTGATTTTCCAAAATTCCGCGAAATTGCAGATAAAGTCGGGGCAAAACTATGGGTAGATATGGCACATTTCGCAGGACTTGTCGCTGCTGGACTTCATCCAAATCCAACTCCATATGCTGATGTTGTAAGTTCAACTGTTCATAAAACACTTGGCGGACCTCGTTCAGGTTTTATTTTAATGAAAAAGGAATATGAGAAATCAATTAATTCTGCAGTATTCCCTGGTGTTCAGGGCGGACCACTTATGCACGCAATCGCTGGAAAGGCAATTGCTTTCAAATACGCATCTTCTCCAGAATTTAAAAATCGCATTGAACGAACACTTGAGGGTTCTAATATTCTTGCCGCTACAATTCTTGAAGCCAACAAAGTTGCCTCATCTGAGATGGGTTCCGAGCTAGGTGTTAACGTTTTAACAGGTGGTACAGATGTACATTTGGTACTTATTGACCTTCAAAATTCAACACTTGATGGACAAACTGCCGAAGACTTATTGGATATGTGCGGAATCACTGTGAATAGAAATTCTATCCCATTTGATCCGCGTCCGCCTAGTGTTTCTAGCGGTTTACGCATTGGTACAGCTGCACTTTCAACACGCGGTTTTGGAAAAACTGAATTCGAAGAAGTTGCTAATATTATTGCTACAGCCTTG
>JAISKS010000040.1 GCA_031260825.1 Bifidobacteriaceae bacterium | reverse complement strand
TATTAGATCTTTATATCTATCTAACTCAAATTGATTCCTATGAACCTGTTCACGTTTATTTTCAACTGTTTTTGAAGAAATATGTTCGGTGGTAGTTACATCAAATTTTGCAGATAATTCCATTATTTTTTCTTCAACATTTTTCTTTATTTTTTCCGCTTTTTTAAATTCCAAATCATTAATTTGTGAATTATATTTAGATAAAAGATTTTGTAATTCTGCAATAGAATAATTTTCAATATTTTTTGAAGTAGTATATTTTTCTTCAAGAAAACTTTCTATACTAGAAATTTGAGAAGCAGCATTTTGACAACTTATAACAAGTTGTCGACGTATTTTTTCATTAGTTAATTTTATTAATTCAGTACTGATTGAATTAAGATATGAGTTTAATTGATTTGAGCTCATTCCTGATCTATTTTCTATACAGTTAACCATGAAGTTTAGTTCGTAGGCTAAAACACTGATGTTATTTTCAACAGAAGAACATTTATAATTAAGACTTTCAACTTTTCTTCGTTCTATTTGGGCATAATTTACAGTTGAATGTGACATAATAAATCTTTACCCAATCTCATTAGTATTATTTTCGCCGTCATTATCATTATTAAACAAATCTTTTAATCGTTTTTCATATGATAATTTTTGAGTTTTACAAAACAGTAGCTCATCAGAAATTAAAGCAGGAATATCATTGTCATTTAATTTATCAAAATCAATATTTACATTTTTATTTTGTGCAATTTCATCAACATAACGAGCTATGCGATTATTATATTCATTGATTAACTGAATAATTTCAAATTTAAATTTTTTTATATATGTTTGTTTTTCGTCGATCATTTCAATTATAGAAATTCTTAAATTATCAATAGATTTTTGTTCACGTTCATATCCTTGAATATTATTAATTTCCCGAGCGTTTTCGGTGATCCGTTTTACATTACCTTGTTTAATATAAAGTACAGAGTATAGTTTTCTAATTCGATTATCATAATCTACAATCTCCTGACCTAATTCTATTGCACATTTTTCTGAACTTTTCTTGTGATATTCTGTTATTAATGTGTTTATATAAGGAGCATATACATATCCTTCAATTGGATTTTTTGATGTTAATTCTATAGATGCCAAATCGCTCTTTGCGTGCATCATATCAATTTCATTTTCTTCATTCATTTTATTCTCCTAATATTTTTATTTTGGTATATTAATTATTGAAGCTGGTTCATTATGAAAAGTATTAATTCTTGAATTGCTATAATTTGATTGATTCGATATCATGGGTGGATTAAGATATTCTTCTACCATAGAATCAATTATGTCGTAATAATCAGTATATTTTTGAAGAACATTTTGTAAATCACGTTGTATATTTATGCAGTTTGTATTTGATTCATTAAGCCTATCCATAGCTTCTGTTAAATCATTTATATAAATACCATCTAAGTCGCGTTTAATTTTACGATATTTTGATCTGCAGGGATCACCCAATACTTGACCTAGTAAATATGATGTTATTCCAGTGCCAATATATAATACAAGTAGTAAAAATGATAATGGTATAGCATTATTATCAGGCTTTACAAGAATGCCATAATATAATCTTAATGCCGTTAATATTGAACCTAACAAAATCCATATTATCATTAATAAATGTTCTGCAGAAATAGTGATATTACGAGATATATTAATCTCGCGAACACTTTCTTCAACAGAAGACGAACCAGATTTGAACATAAAAACCACGGCAAGTAAACATATACATAAGGCCAATACGAAAGATATTACAGTAGCGATAAGCGAATCATATTGGGATAAATTAGAAAAAGTTTGAAATAATTCAGCAATTGGAGATCCTATATCCATATCTTGAAATGTACTTGATAATAACAACCAATCAGCTGCGGCTCCAATAAATGTAGCAACAGCAAAATATATATACAATCTTGGAATAATAGTTGAATAGGTTTTAGATTTCTTCATGATTATCCTTTATATATTTTCTAAACGATATATTGCAATTATCTGAAATAATTGGGAGATTTAGTATTTTTTCTTCAACTTCAATTAAAATATTATTGTATGGATTAGCTTTATTTTTATCATAATCAATAATCAACTCATACCCCAATTTATCTAATTCATAAGTTGATGTTTTGTATTTATCTATAATAGTGATAATATTATTATAATCACTATTGAAATTTAAAAAGTTTTGATCATACTCATTTATAAGATCGTCTAAATCTTCTTGTGCTGTATCAAAAACTAGTTGTTTTAATTTGATTTTAATAAATTCTGAAGATAATTCTGTGGAATCATTTTTTATTATATTTTCCATTTTTTCAATAATATTTGGTTGATTTATATTATTTTTTTCATTAAATAATTTAGAAATATATTCATTAACGATTTGAAAATTCATAATACTTAGATCCATTCAAAATCAGTTTTTCGCCACTCTGGAGTATTATCTAGTTGCTCACCAGAATGATTTTCAGTAATTATACATTCTTCATCAATTCCATTTTGGATTAATAATTGTTTTATTTTATCTGCTCTATCTTGTGCTAATTGAGTTCCAGCTGTGCAGTTCGAACAATATCCTTTTAATTTAATTTTTAATTTTTTACCATTTGTGTTTTTAAAATAATCATTATACGGTTTTATAACTTTTTCATTTAATTTATTTATTGCAGATATTTCATCTATTATATCAGTTAAATCGGCTTTAAATCTAATATCTTCAGAAGATAAAGTGCCAGGTTTAGGCATAGGATAGTCTGAATTAATTATTGATACATCTATTAAATTAACTTTTGTATTACCATAATTACTTTCATCAGAAGATTGAACATCTTTGTTAGAAAAATATATTTTGTTATTAAAAATTAAATTGTATAAATTTTGATATTTAGATTTTACATCCTGCTGTGGAGCAATTTGTTTTGAAGTTACATTTCCAAAACCATACCAATAAATATTTCCTTTTACATATGTTTCACCATGAACACCCATTAAAATATTCTCTGGATTATCTATATTAATCTTAAATAGTTCATCATTAAAATTCATAAGTCCTATATCATTTAAACCAGAGCCAAATATATAGATGATATCATAATCTTTTACTGATTTAATTGCCTCTAGATAATCAACATGATCTGAAGAGGGTGAGCTTTTTTGTATTAACTGCAATAAATCTTTAATTTTATCTTCTTTATATTTTGATTCTTTATCTTCAATATTAGTTGCACCAGGCTTGGGTTCAAATTTTGGAAATGTGAAGTTACCGTTATCACCTTTTTTTGGTTTCGGATTTTTTATTACAGTATTATCTTTATCGGAACTGATGATTTTTATATCACCAGAGCCATCATTTCCAGTATGACCATATAAGCAATCATTAACTTCATCAGGTATATTGTTTATTTTTGGAGTATTCTGGACATTACCTATTATTAATGCAATTTTTTGTTCACTTGCACAATTGGTGTTATTGGATAAAGTTTCTGCAGTATTTTGTTCAACAACTGGAAGATTTTTTACACAAGAATTAAATACAAATATTATTGCGAAAAAGATAGAAATAATTATTATTAATCGAATTAAGTTGGGAAATACAGTAGCAAATTGCCCCCCCTAGAGCGACTAGAGGATCTACGAGAAGAAAATCTTCTGGTAGATGTATTTCTATATCTTGCCATTATAATTCCTATCAATTTAGTATTAATATAAATAATATCATATTTTATGTTAATTTTCATATTAATTTCACAAAAGCTATATTCCAGAGTTATTACTTTGCAGATACATAATATTTATAACAAGCGAAACGCTACTGAGATATATTGATTTTGTGATCGCGACCGAAAACACTGGGCTGCGGGCGGATTATTTTGAGGTTAGTTTATTTCAATAGCGGTTTGCTAATTGAATGATTGACTTTTGGATGATTCTATTTTGGATGAGACAAATTGAGAAAAAATCAGGATCTTGACACGAATTAGTAATTCTGCACTTCGCGCACAGCGTACAATATCTCAGGGATATGTAAGATTCGTGATGGGTCGATTTGGGAAGATATGCGCAATCCTAATTCCCATAAAAACATTTGTTCGTAGTCCATTTTTGGGCCGCCGAACTGGTCGATTAGTGTGCGACGGAAGAAGATGGGTTTGGAGATGTAGTCGGAAGCAGTGTATGTTGCTAAGTCATAATCTGATTTAATTAGTGGGTTGAAATTTAGTTTTCCAGAACTGTCGATTGTTTCGGAATCTGTGTAGATGAAATCTGTGCAGGAGTATCGGTTGGTTTTTTGGTTGCCAACTCCTGTATTAAAAACTAATTCTTCATTTAAAGATGCAACGATTTTGTCGAGGCAGTTTGGCCAGAGATTGTCGGGGGAATCGATGTATGCGATGAACTCGCCGCGCACATATTGCATCGCATTTGTGAATGCCTGAACTTTTGTGGTTGGAGTGTCGTTTTGAACGGTTACAATGGTATCGTCGCGGATGGCTAATTTGTTTATTTCGAGCTGAATATTTTTGTTCGAACTACCATCATTGATGATTATGATTTGGTGATTTTTGTAAGTTTGTGCTGTGATGGAACTTACGAAACTTGTCATTTGCGCTATGTCAAAATCTCGAACATAAAACAAGAATGTGAACGTTGGGGAAATTGGATATTTTTTGGCTGCAATTGCTTCAGCGTCCTGTTTTAGCTGCATTGGGTTCGGATAATTTTGATAATGCCATTTGATATACGGATCATTTTTCGCGCGATATGCAAGGCGAAGTTTGTTGTAAATGAATGGATATGGACGGGTTAAATCTGCTACTTTTTTGATGAACTCGGCGTGCGCAATCGCTGATTTATCCAGCACAACGCCCGCAGCATCTGTAGCTGCTACTCCGACTGTTGACTGGGCTACATTTGTTGCAACATTAGTAGCCGCTACTCCGACTGATGACTGAGCAACATTGGTGGCAACATTAGTTGCGGCATTTGCAGCAGACTGCGCTACATCAACTGCGACATTAGCTGCAGAGTAAGCTACGTCAACCGCGACACCGGCTATGTCTGTGGGAGCAGGGGCAATAGGATAGATTCCTGCTTCCGCAGGAATGACAGGAGGCACTGGATTTGTACCGTCAGGAATGACAGTAGGCACTGGATTTGTACCGTCAGGAATGACAGTATTTTGTATAAATTCATCATTTGTAGTCATAATATTATTGTATCATAAAAATATTGAGAAAATAGGTAATCGCTACAAACTCGAGTTTTTGACACAAATTCATCAAAAATCTTGCCAAAAATGCGAATCTATAGCGATTAGCTATTTTAAACTTAAGTCATCACCGATACAATTCCGCGACCGAAATGTTTCTCCAATCTCCATTGTAGTACCATAAGAATCGAAGTAATTAATAGGTACCAAAAACAGGCAACGATCAAAAGCGGAATCGGAAGAAATAGGGAATTTGCGATAGAGTTTGTCGTGTATGTAAGGTCTGCAGTAAACGGTACAGCCATCACGAGCGACGTAGTTTTCAGCATCGAAATAGTTTCATTTCCGGTCGGCGGAATAATCACGCGCATTGCCTGAGGAAGCACAATCCCCCACATCACTTGCATATTGCTGAGGCCAACACCGAGCCCCGCTTCTTTCTGACCGCGATCAACAGATTCAAGACCAGCGCGAAAAATCTCAGATAAATATGCGGCCTCATTTAGCCCAAGACCAATTATCGCAGATGCGACAACTGTCAAAATATCAGCAGTCGAAATGCTGAAAAACTCAACTGAAGTTAGAGGAATTCCGAGCGTTAATCGCGGATAAAGAACTGGGAAAAGTCCCCAGAAAACTAGCTGAGTATAGATTGGCGTACCGCGGAAAAAGAAAATATAGAACTTTGCAAAATTTCGCAAAAATGAATTATCACTAAATGTTGAAACTGAAAGAAGTAGGGCTAAGAACACACCGATAATCATCGCAACTACAGTTAAAATAAGGGTCCAAAGTACACCTGTCATTACAGCAGGATCGAATAGATATTCACGAGCTATGTCAAAACGAAACTTTTTATTTGTGAAAAGTGATTCGATAATATTTGCAATAATTAATATCGCTAATCCGTAGCCAAAATATATAGCCACAGTTTTTAATGTTAACTTTTTACCAGTTTTTTTAGGATTCATATTTAGCGGTCCCTCGCAAATTGTGAACTTATTTCAAAGTTCGTTTTAATTATTAGCAACAAATTCAGAATCTATTTCAATACTCTTCTCTCGCAGAATTTGCTCTTCAGATTTATTTTCATAAAACTCTTGTTGAGTATCAACTTGAGATTCATCTTCAAATGCAATATTTGATTGTCCCCAATACTTCATTATATCAGAATATATGCCATTATCCATTAAATATATCAGAGCCGCACGAACAGCTTCGCGTAATTCAACATCATTTTTATTAATCGCAATTCCGTGATATGCAAAATTAACCGGTTTTCCCCAACCAATTATATCGCCCTGAGTTTGTTTTTCCAAATAATTTACGATTGGAAGATCAGTATACAAAATATCAATTCGACCACCGTTTAAGGCCGTCGCAGCCTGCATATCCATTGGCCAGCGCCATGATTCAATCGGCTCTTGTCCAGCTTCGACACATTTTTCCGAACTATCGTCAAGCTCTAATTCCTCGACTGTACCTATTTGAACACCAACTCGCATTCCGCAAAGCGCAAATTCATCCTCACTTGGATCAGACACATTCGAGGGATTTCCCGCTTGCACCGCAAACGCCTCCCCCACATGAAATGCCGGAATAAAATCGACAACTTCTTTGCGCTCATCTGTAATCGTAAACGCCGAAATTCCCAAATTATATTTATAGCCAACAGCAGGTACAATCGAATCAAACTCCGCCTGAAGCATTTCTGGT